>NZ_JACARP010000006.1:0-67987 GCF_013386595.1 Brevundimonas sp. P7753
ATAGGCGCCGTCGACGGCGCGCGTGCCCTCAAGCTGGATGCGAGGCGTCGCACCCAGAAGGGCGCCGATGATGCCAGCATTGGAGCCGCCAGCAGCGCGAATGTCGGCGACGACGTCGAACCGGCCCTTGTTGGCGGCCACGCTCACAGGACCCGAGATCCGGGTGGCGCGATAGCTGGCGATATCGGCCGCGAGCAGGCTGGCCGAGCCCTGAAGCGTCCAGGTTTCGGCGTCGCCCTTGAACACGCCGGTATAGGCCGAGGCGCCCGCCAGGGGGCTGCCGATCAGGCGGCTGAGCGAGGGGGTCGTGACCTCCAGGCTGACGCCGTCAGGGGCCGTGCGGTCGCTGAGCCGGATAAGGCCCTGGGCGCTGGACTGGATGTTGTCAGCGGTCAGGGTCCAGGCCACGCCCTGGAAGCCGTCGCGGGTCTTGTCCGGCGTGGTGGCGAAGCCGAAGCGGGCGGTGCGGCCGATCCGCTCGACGAAGGGCGCCAGCAGGTCCGAGCCTGAGAAGTCGGCATTGCCGCCGATGCGCGCCCCGTCCTTGCCGTAGCGGCCCTTGACCGACAGGGGCGTGAAGTCCCCGGTCTTGACCTCGATGTCGACCAGTTCGCCATTCACCAGGGCGACGGCGGAGAAAGGCTTGTCCGGGGAATAGCCCAGGGCCCCGGCGATCGGTCCGCCCTGGGCCTCGCCGGCGCGCAGGTTGACGCGCAGGTCCTCGGGGTTCTTGCCGATGACGGCCTTGAGCAGCAGGTGGTCGCCCTTGCGGTTCAGGCTGAAGGCGTTGACGTTGACCTTCTTGTCGCCCTTGCGCGGGATTTCGGCGTCGCCGATCAGCGACCAGCGGCCATACTCCTTGGAGAAGTCTTCCATCAGTTCGACGTTGGCGCTGAACTTGTCGATGTCGACGGAGATGGCCTGCGGGCCGCCCGGCTCGGTGCGGGGTTCCAGCAGAGGGCGGCGGATGACGCGGATCTGGTCGGCGCTGATCTCGGTCGCATGGAAGCGGCGCATCAGCAGGGGCCAATAGGACCAGTCGACGTGGACGTTGGTCGCCTCCAGCCAGACGCCGTTCGCATCCGTGACCGTGACCCGGCCCAGGGTGAAGTCGTTGAACAGGTCGCCCTTCAGGCCCTCGACATTGATGCGGCCATAGCGGCTGATCTTCTTGCCAGTGACGAAACTGGTCACAAGTTCGCGGCCCGAATCCGAGACCAGATACATCCGCCCGCCAATGGCGGCGACGATGGCCAGGGCGACCAGGGCGGCGACCACGATGCCCGAGACAAAGGCGATCAGTTGCAGGCGCGTGCGCTTGCGCTTCGCCGCTTGCGCGGGCGTGTCGGCGGGGCTTTCCGCTTCGGGTTCGTGAGGCGGAGGAGTGTCGGTCAAAACGCCTGGCCGATGCTGATGTAGAGTTGGAAGTCGGCGTCGCCCTCACGCTTGTCCAGCGGAATGGCGATGTCGGCGCGGATCGGGCCGAACGGCAGCTTGTAGCGCACGCCCACGCCCGCGCCGTAGCGCAGGTTGTTGAAGTTCGGCGTCTCCTGGAAGCCGATGGCGCCCGCGTCGATGAAGCCGACGGCTTGGAATTTCGCGCCGATGTCGCGGCGAATCTCGATTGAGGTCTCGAACAGCGACAGGCCGCCGCGCGGGGTGTTGTCGGGCAGGCGCGGGTTGATGCTCTGATAGGAATAGCCGCGCACCGAGCCGCCCCCGCCGGAATAGAAGAGGCGATCCGACGGCACGGTCAGTTCCTCGCCGCCGATGATCGAACCGATGCGGGCGCGTCCGGCCAGCACCGTCTTGGCGCCGTCCTGCAAGGGCAGATAGCCGGTCGCCTGAGCTTCGGTGCGCAGGAACAGCACCGTATCCTCGCCGGTCACGGCGGTCGGCTGGGCCGAGACATAGAGGCGGTAGCCGGTGGTCGGGTCGAGCGGATCGTTGGAGCGATCCATGAAGGCGATGGCGCGCCCGGTCAGGATGGCCAGGTCCCGATCAAAGGTGATGGGCGCCTGGGTCACGGGATCGAAGCGGTTTTCCGTATAGCGGCCCGCGTCGATCCCCAGGCCGTAGGTGAAGAAGGAGGTCTTGCCGATACGCTGCGACAGGTCGGCGTTCACGGTCAGGGCGCTGCGGTCGTAGGCGTCGGTCTGTTCGTTGACCAAGTAGGATGACAGTTTCAGCGTCCGACCGGGCTTGCGAAAGTGCGGGAAGCTGGCTTCGCCGCCTAGGCGGCTGTCGATGCTGGCGAAACGGAGCCCGTACTTCAGCGTCGCGGCGCGGCCGAAGCGGTTGTAGCGGGTGCGGAAGACGTCGACCCCCACCCCTTCGGCGGTCGAATAGGTGGCGCCGGCTTCCAGCAGGCTGCGCGGACGGTCCGACAGGCCCACGATGACCGGGCGCAGGCCCTCGGGCGTGATCCGATCCTGCGGGGCCAGGGACACGTTGACGCCGTCATAGACGCCGGTGTCCAGCAGCCGGCGCTCCAGTTCGGCCACGTCCTCGGGATCATAGCGGTCGCCGGCCCTCCACGGAGCCAGGTCGGCGACCCAGTCCGGGTTGGTCGGTCCTCGGGTGCGCACCAGGACGCCGTCCAGCCGGACCACCTCGCCCGAGGCTATGTTGAAGTTCGGCTGCACGGTGAAGGCGGCGTGATCGACGACGACGCGGCGCGGTTCGGCCTTGGCGTCCGCATAGCCTTCGCGCGTCAGACCGGCCACGATGCGGCCCTCGGCGTCGAGGATGTCGGCGGCGCGGCCCGGCTCGCCCGGCTTCAGGGGGAGGTCCTTCCTCACCACCTGTTCGGTCACGGCGTCGGGGGCGGGGGCGCTCCAGTTGATCTGGGTTTCGGCCAGCACGAAGCGACGGCCGGGCGTGACCGTGACAATGGCGACGGGTTTTTCCTCGCCTTCGACATCGTCCTCAAGCGAGGGTTGATAATAGCCCTCGGAACGCAGCAGGGCCTGGGCGGATTCCATGGCGGAACGCGCCCGGCGGCGGGCTTCGAACCGATTGGCCGGAGGCGTGTCGACCTGACCGACGGCCCGCTCCAGTTGGCGGCGCAGTTCGCTGTCGATCTCGCCGCGGATCTCCGCCTTGGGCTCGGCCGCGAGGGCCGCGTGGCCGCAACCGGCCCAGAGCGCCACGGTGGCGAGAAGCAGATGATACCTCGACGTCAAACTGGAGCCTTGGGTTCAGAAGCGCGATGAGCTGAAGCGAACGTCGTTCAGGGTGGAATCAGTAGAACAGGGTATCGCTTTCCGGCTGCACCGTCTGTTCCGAGGTGCGCTGTTCGGGCGGCAGGGTGTCGACCGGAGGCGGGGCGTCGGTCGGGATCGTCGTTTCTGCTACGGCGGGGGCGGCGGAGTCCTCAGCGGCGGGCGCGGCGGGCTCTTCCGTCTGGATTTCCACGGCCTCATAGTCGTTGTCCGAGCTCGGATCGCTACAGGCCGCCAGGGCGGCGGTGGCGGCCAGGCCGGCGGCCAACAGCAAACGTTTTACAATCAAGCGGTTCATCTGGTTTTCTTGCCCCTTTGGGGTGGCAAACGTCGTCTGCGCGGCTGGGTTCCCTCGCCTTGTTTACTGAAGGAGAATGAACCGCAACTGAACCTTTTACGTCACGCGGCGCGAGGCCGGTTCGGACCAGTCGGCGAGGGCCTGATCCAGAGATCTGGCGGGGCGGTCGGCGCTGACCGGCGCGGCCTCGGCGGCGAAGCGCGGCGCGGGCCCGGGTTGGACGACGCCGGCGTTCACAAAGGTCCCGCGCGCCTGATTATGAGGGTGATCCGTCGCCTCGCCCAGGGTCAGGACGGGGGTGACGCAGGCCTCGGTTCCAGCGAAATGCGCGGCCCAGTCGTCACGGTCGCGGGAGGCGAACAGGGCGGCGAATCGGGCTTGAAGCCTGGGCCAGTTCTCTCGGTCGAACTGCGGCGCCTCGTCCGGCGTCAGACCCAGACCGGCGATCAAGGCGGCGTAGAAGCGCGGCTCCAGGGCGCCGACGGCGACGAAGCCCCCGTCGCGACAGGCATAGCAGCGATAGAAGGGCGTGCCGCCGTCCAGCAGATTGGCCTCCCGCGCGTCGCTCCACAGGCCGCGCGCCCTCAGGGCATGGAACAGGCTTGTCAGCAGGGCCGAGCCGTCGGTCATGGCGGCGTCGACGACGCGCCCGCGTCCGGTGGTCTTCGCCTCCAGCATCGCCGCCAGCACGCCGCTGACCAGCATCATGGCCCCGCCGCCATAGTCGCCGACCAGGTTCAGAGGCGGGCAGGGGGGCTGGTCGCCCGCGCCTATCGGATAAAGGGCGCCGGACAGGGCGATGTAGTTGATGTCGTGGCCGACCTGATCCGCCATCGGCCCGGTCTGGCCCCAGCCGGTGACGCGACCATAGACCAGGCGCGGGTTGACGGCGGCGCAGGCGTCCGGTCCCAGACCCAGCCGCTCCATGACGCCGGGTCGGAAGCCTTCGATCAGGGCGTCGGCGCCTGCGATCAGGGCCAGGACCCTGTCGCGGTCTTCAGGCGACTTCAGATCGACCGGCACGGCGATGCGTCCGCGATGCAGCACCTCGCCGCCGACATCGTCGAACACGGTGGCGGGGGCGTTTCCGCCGCGCGTCAGCCGCAGGACCTCGGCCCCCATGTCGGCGAGAACCATGCCGGCGAAGGTGACAGGTCCCAGGCCGTCGATTTCGATGATGCGTAGTCCGGTGAGCGGTCCCATGGCGCAAAGCTAGACTGGAACGACGCGCGCTGAACAGGGCTGGCAAACCTGGCGTCCGTCAGAAAACAGTCGGATCGACAGCTGAGCCGCGAAGATTGCTTGCCCTGAGGGCGGCGACCCTGCACGGGGTGTGCAGGATTAACGGACGACCGGAACCATCGTGACCGAAGCTGAACGTATCGCCGCCCTGCTCGACATCGTCGACGTGGACAGAACGCAAGACCTGGGCAACAGCGCCCAGCTTGTGGTGTTGGGGCTGGCGGAGCGGTTCGGCAAGGCGGGCAAGCTGCGCCCGACCAATGCGGGCTGGAACCTGATGGGTCAGCAGGGCCGCGTGTTCCGCACCGAATACGGATAACCTTGGCGTGCGATCCGGGTCGGCACGTCCGCAGGATTTCCTCACAAAATAAGCGTCTTCTCGCCTTGTAGGCCTTGACCTGCCGCCACGAATGAACCAGAAACCGCCTCCGCAAACAGGCGCTTCGCTTGTCGGCGGGAAAGCAGTCCAAGAGGTTGTTTTCCAAGAGTGTGCGCCCCTAGCTCAGTTGGTTAGAGCATCTGACTTTTAATCAGAGGGTCCTCGGTTCGAGCCCGAGGGGGCGTACCATTTTCCCCTTATATGTCAGTCGTTTATTTAGGCCGCCGTCGGCCTGATTTTGATCGACTCCCTTTTGGGGCACATATGGGGCACAGCGAGACTTCGCTCGTGAGGCGTTTCAGGACGTTTCAGCGGGGATCGGTTTTCTGTTTTTTGAGCGTCTTTGCGTCAGGCGGCGTCAGAGAGACGACGCCCGCGCTTTCGATCTTGGCGGCAGCGCGGAAACTATGAACCGCATCTCACTCAACGCGGCGGTGGGGAAGGTCCGGATTCGGGCCTAGGCGATGGCCAGCCGCCTTTACCGCCGATAGCGGGGTCGGGAATCGTCAGGCCTGGTCAGGCGGACCTCGCCGCTGGTCTCGGT
Source organism: Brevundimonas sp. P7753 (assembly GCF_013386595.1). Taxonomy (NCBI): domain Bacteria; kingdom Pseudomonadati; phylum Pseudomonadota; class Alphaproteobacteria; order Caulobacterales; family Caulobacteraceae; genus Brevundimonas; species Brevundimonas sp. P7753. The sequence goes on from NZ_JACARP010000006.1 coordinate 5,688, forward strand.
CTGCATGAGATGTGTTTGAGGCTGGGCCGCATCGCTGGCTGCGCCGAAGGCGGGCAGGGCGGTGATGGCCTGAATGACGGCGTCCGCGACGCCGGTCCATGTGGACCAATCGACTTCGGCTTCTAGCCGATCAAGCTTTACCTTAAGGCGAGGATATGGAGGCGACCGACCTCGCCTTCATAGACAGTTCGGTTCGTCTCTCGCCGAGCGGGCCGAACTGTCGCCTTGTGCCGTATGGCTGGGAGCGGCTGGTCTATGACGACCGTCGTCACCTTTCCCTTGCCTCAGTACCAGGCATGTTCGAGCGCACGCTGAAGATCGGATCCGCCGGCAAGCTGTTCGGCCTCACAGGATGGAAGGTCGGTTTCATCACGGGCGACGGGGCCTTGCTGGAGGCGGCGGCCAAGGCGCATCAGTACATCGCCTTTTCGACGCCGCCCCATCTCCAGGCGGCGGTGGCGGAAGGTCTGGCCTGGTCATCGGAACGCTTTGCAGATCAGGCGGCGGCCCTGGCGCGGTCGCGGGATTTTCTGGCTGAGGCCTTGAAGCGCGAGGGTTTCGTCGTCCTGGCGTCGGAGGCGACCTATTTCCTCTGCCTTGATCTGCCGGCTTCGGGCGTCGCCGCCGGCGCGGTCGCGTTCGCCGACCGGGCGGTCGCAGAGCATGGCGTCGCCGGAATTCCGGTCTCGGCCTTCATGTCGGGCGACGCCGGCGACGGCGTCCTGCGTCTGTGTTTCGCCAAGCCCGACGCCGTGCTGGGAGAGGCCGCGCGTCGACTGGGACGCGCGCGGCGCGCCTGGATCGAAGGCTGAGCCGCCCCCACGCCCGATGTCGGGCGCGGGAGCGGTCCCTTTTCAGCTTCAGGTGCGGCGACCGGCTTCTGCAGCGCGCAGGACACGCAGGAAGTTGCCGCTCCAGATGGCGTCGATCTGATCTTCCGTATATGGGCGGGCCTGTTCCTGCTGTTCCTCATCCTGGTGCTTCAGAAATGGGTGGCGCAGATTCCCATGGCGGCCCTGGTGGCGGTGATGATCGTGGTCTCGGTCGGCACGTTCGACTGGAAGTCGATCACCGAAATTCGGTCGATCCCGCTGCAATCATCCGTGGTCATGCTGGCGACGACCCTGACCGTGGTTTTGACCCATGACCTGTCGAAGGGGGTGGTGCTAGGCGTAGTCCTGTCGGCCGTCTTCTTCATGCGCAAGGTCGGCAAGACCATCGTCGTAACCGAGGTCGAGACGCCGCAGGAGGGCGTCCTCCGTTATCGGGTCTCGGGCCAGTTGTTCTTCGCCTCAGCCGAGCTGTTCATTGCCAGCTTCGAGCATCACGGCCATCCAATCCAGGTCGAGATCGACATGAGCGACGCCCATCTGTGGGATCTGACGGGCGTTGCGGCCGTGGACAAGGTGGTCTTCCGCTATCGGCGTCAGGGCGCCGACGTGCGCGTCATCGGCATGAACCAGGCGGCGCGCACCCTGGTCGAGCGGGTCGGTCGGTTCGAGAAGATGCATCTGCCGGCGGGGAAAGCCGCGCACTGACTTGCATCGGCGAACGCCTCAGAGGCGGTCGAGCTCGGGCTCGATGCGGGCCAGTATGTCGGCGAAGGACGGACGATCTCGATAATAGAGCGAGCGCGTGCCCTCGAAGGCTTCAGCATAGAGTTCGCGGATTTCCGCGTCGGCGAGGGTGAAGGCCGGATTGTCGCGCAGGTTGGGTTCGTCGTCTTTTCGAAAGCGCCTGGCCTTGTGCGCGAGGTAGTCCTCGGTGCCGATGAAGGCCTGGGTGGCTGGGTCGGCGAGGAGGCAATGGACGTCGTAGTAATGGCGCAGGAAATTGACGGGCAGAGCGCCGTCCGCCTGCTGTTTTCGAAACTTGGTCGAAATGGTCTGGAGTTTTTCGACGAGCGTGTAGCCCGGCTCATAGCAGGCGACGTCCCTGGCGCGGTTGTCCTCCACCTCGACGCCGCTTTCGACCGCCTTGTCGTAGGCCCAGGATGAGATGAGGCGGGGCTGGTTCGGGGAGACCTGGTCGAACCCGGCCTCGAGAAGAATGCCTTCCTTCACGCCCTCGGGAAGCGGGGCGATGGCGCGGTATCGCAACCGTACGCCGGCGCTGCGCATATAGGCGTGGTCGTCGAAGTCATGGTCCCGCTCGGCCGAAGTCACGCCGGGAATAAGCAACTGCGGCGGAAGGGCGTCGAAGAAGGCGCGGCGGGCTTCGACCTGAACCTCCTTGTTGTGGTTCTTGCCGGTCGGCGTGCCCTCGGGCGGATGAATCAGGATGTCGATGTCTTCGGAGAAGCGGTGGATCAGCTGGTAGCCCTTGGACAGGGACGTACCGCCCTTGAGCTCGAACGCCATCCCTAGCTGCTGCAGGCCCCAGAGGCAGTGCATGATCCAGTAGTCTTTTTCCACGAGGCCGGGGTCGATCGCCTGATCGCGGGCGGTGACCGCGATCAGGTCCGGGAAGTCCTTGAGGTCGTGGAGCAGGCGCGCCATCTCAGGCTGCAACGGCCTGATCGACCAGGCGTCGGGCGCGTGCCGAGGCGAAGTCATGGGCTGCCTGGCGCAGTTTGCCCGGGTCCATCGTCCTGGCGCGTCTGAGGGCCCGGGGAAGGACCTCGGCCCGATCTTCCGCCAGGCGATCCAGGTTGTGGAGGAGATCGACCATCAGAACCTCCTGGGTCAGTGCGCGCGGCACCGAGGGGCGTCGGCGGAAATCGACCATGCGACCGTCCAGCTTGAAGCGGCCATGTCGTTTCAGATTGTAGACGACCGGCTCGTTGTAGAGTTGCGTGGTCCCGACTCCCAGGCCGTTGTAGGCGCTGGGCGAGACCACCAGGAAGCGGTCGTCCTTGAGGAAGGCCTGTACGAGGGTCTCCAGCGCAGCGGGCGCCAGGCCGAATCGGGTCTCTCGCGGAACCATGTAGACGCCGCCGGCGGCCTTCTCGAGCGCGCCTTCCTTCACCAACTGCTGCAGGTGCCGATCGACCGAGTTCGACCAGCGCTGGAGATCCTGGCGACGGTAGGCGCAGCCGGGCTGCAGGTGTTTTTTCAGATCGTTCAGAGCGGTCATGGTTCGTCCTCGCGGACTAGGTGGGGCGGCAGGCGGTATTGTGCAAGTTTTTTTGTTCATAAATCATGCAGTAGGTGATCGCCGTAGCGTTGAGAGTGATCGCTCCTGGAGACAGGGGGCGCTTCACGTTTTCCCCGCTGCGATAGGCGATGACAGGATGTCGCCGAGCAGACGATCCCAGGACGTCAGGGCCGAACGTTTCTCCGGCATGAAGTCGTAGAGGGCGTAGGTCGAAAGGGTGACGGCTGCGGCGCCGCCTTTCTCGCTCGTGTGGTTGAGAATCCTGCCGATGACGAAAGGTGAGATCCGAAGGCGTTCGCTCGCCATGCTTGTCGCCGCTGTCCGTCTGAGGTCATGCGGGGTCAGGGACGGCAAGGAGAGGGCGGCGCGTACATCGCGCAGGGCGCGGGTCAGCGAGGCGGGGGTTAGCGACTTGTCGCGGTCCCAGCGCGCGGGGAAGACGAACGGCGTCGGTTCGTTGACGAGCGCCATAGCCTCCCGAATGAGCGCCACCGCGCCCGGCGACAGCGGCACCAGCGTGGCTCGGCCGTTCTTGGTTCTCGATCCGGGTATCGTCCAGACCGCCTGTTCGAGGTCAACCTCCGCTCGTGTCATGCAGGCGACCTCGTGGCGGCGCTGCAGGGTGAGCAGCAGCAGTTTGATCGCAATGCCGACGGGACGGCTGACGTAGACGCGCTGGTTCTTGCGTCGTGGGCTCTTGGCGCACGTCAGTACGGTGGGATCATCCAGGGCTCGCCAGATCGCGCCGATCTCTGCATCGCGCAGCACACGGTCACGGGGGGACTCGTCGCCCAGCGCGGGAACCCTGGCGACGGGGTTCGCCGTGACCGCTTCGGTCTCCAGGATCGCGTAGTTGAACATCTGACGAATCTGGGCGCGGACGCGATTGGAACTCGTGTCCTGGCCCTTCGCGACCAAGGTTCGCAGGAGCGCCTTGATGGCGGCTGGGGTGACGTCCTCGATCCGAAGCGCCCCCAGGGCCGGTTCGATGTGTTTCGTCCATAGCCATTTCTCGCCGGTGATCGTGGACGCCCGCTTGCGCTTTCCGCGTGGTTTCCATTCCCCGCGCTCGGTGGCGTCGAAATAGGCGACGCTGAGATCCTGGAATGTCTTGATGGTCTGCGAGCGGCGCTCGACCTTCTTGCGACGCTTTTCGCCAGCGGGATCGACGCCGTCCGTAGCCTGGAGTCGGGCTTGAGCACATCGCCTGCGAGCGTCGGCGAGCGAAACATCGGGATAGAGGCCGAGGCCGAAGCGGCGCATCTCTCCGTCTTCGGTTCGATAACGGATCGTCCAGGACTTTCGTCCGGTCTCGCTGACACGCAGCAAGAGGCCCGCGCCGAGGGGGTTCTCGTCATAGATATCAAGGCGCTTTCCGGACGGAGCGGAAATCGACGCGACGTATTTGTCTGTCAGTCGAACCTTGGCATGACGCGAGTATGCCAGATTTGGCTGTGCCCCAAAGCATTTTGGGGCACACATGGGGCACAAAAAGCTGAAACTACCTGAACAAGGTTGAAGTGTGTTGACTAAATAAGTGCTGTAAAAACAGGATATTATGAATTATCGTGAAAAGTCCTGAAACCCAATGAAACCAATATTCCGTCTGACTTTTAATCAGAGGGTCCTCGGTTCGAGCCCGAGGGGGCGTACCATCTCCCCTTTTTTCTGAAACGCTATGCACGGCTGCGGACGACCGCTGGCCGCCGCTAGGTTCTGTTCAGGCAGTTTCAGGGAGACCGGCCATGGCGCAATCTCCACACCCGCCCGAACCGCACCGAGGTCCAGAGGGGCGTGAGACTTCACCGTGGGCGCGGGGCGTGGTCTAAGGCGGGATGCGCCATATCGCCCTCTCCGTTTCCGCCGTCTCCCTTTCGCTTGTCCTCGCTGGATGCAACGCCGGCGCCTCGGCGCGCGGCGGGGTGGAGCAGGTTGGCGCGGGACTGGGTGACGCCGTCACGGCGCCGCTGGATGATCTGAACCTGCGGCGTCAGGAAATCCCGACGGTTCTGCTCCAGGCGGAAAGCAATCCCTATGATCTGCGCAATCTGAACCACTGCCGCACTATCGCCGCCGAGATCGCGCGGCTGGACGAGGCCCTGGGGCCGGATACGGATGCGCCGCCGTCGCAGGACGGTTCCTATATGAGCGAGCGGGCGGCGGACGCCGCCGCCGCGGCTGCGCTCGACGCGGTGCGGGATACGGTGACGGACTTCATCCCGGCGCGCAGCTGGGTGCGGCGCCTGACCGGCGCGGACTCCCACAGCAAGCATGTGCAGTCGGCCATTCAGGCGGGGCTGCGCCGCCGTTCCTTCCTCAAGGGCGTGGGGATGCAGCGCAACTGCGCCCCGCCGGCGGCGCCGGCAGGGTTCGTGCCGCGCAGGGGCCGCAACTAGGCCTTGATGTGACGGGCGCGGAAGTCGCGCCGGAACTGTTCAAACCGGCCCTCGCTGATGGCCTCGCGCATGGCCGCCGTCAGGGCCTGGAAGAAGGCGATGTTGTGCCAGCTCAGCAGGATCTTGCCCAGGATTTCGTCGGCGCGGATCAGGTGGTGCAGGTAGGCCTTTGAATAGTCGTTGGAGGCGGGGCAGGGCACGCCCATGTCCAGCGGGTCCTGATCCTCGGCGAAGCGGGCGTTCTTGATGTTGATCGGCCCGTCCCAGGTCCAGGCTTGGCCGTGACGCCCGGCCCGCGTCGGCAGGACGCAGTCGAACATGTCGACGCCGCGATACACCGCCTCGACCAGGTCGATCGGCTTGCCGACGCCCATCAGATAGCGGGGGCGGTCCTTGGGCAGGAACTCGGGGGCGTAGTCCAGGACTTCGCACATGGCCGCATGGCCTTCGCCGACGGCGAGACCGCCGATGGCGTAGCCGTCGAAGCCGATCTCTTGCAGCCGTTCCGAGGATTCCCGGCGCAGGTTCTCATAGGTCGAGCCCTGCTGGATGCCGAACAGGGCCTGCGCATCGCGCGTGCCGAAGGCGTTCTTGGAGCGTTGCGCCCAGCGGGCCGACAGCTCCATGCCCTGACGGGCGCGCTTTTCCTCGGCGGGCCAGGCGACGCATTCGTCCAACTGCATGACGATGTCGGAGCCGAGGCGGTCGGCCTGAATCTGGATCGAGCGTTCCGGCGTCAGGACATGCTTGGACCCGTCGATGTGGCTGGAGAAGGTCACGGCCTCCTCGGTCAGCTTGGAAATGCCCGACAGGCTCATGACCTGGAAGCCGCCCGAGTCGGTCAGAATCGGCTTGTCCCAGCGCATGAAGTTGTGCAGGCCGCCGAGGCGTTCCATCCGCTCCGGGCCGGGGCGCAGCATCAGGTGATAGGTGTTGCCCAGCAGGATGTCGGCGCCGGTCTGCTTGACCTGATCCACCGTCATCGCCTTGACCGTGGCGGCGGTGCCGACCGGCATGAAGGCGGGGGTGCGAATGTCGCCGCGCGGGGTCTTCAGAACGCCGGTGCGGGCGCGGCCTTCGGTGGCGTTGATCTGGAAGGGAAAGGGCAACAGTGAACTCCGCTCATCCCCGCGGAGGCGGGGACCCAGGCTTCAGCCACGCGCATGTGGCTGGCTTGTGGCTCTCAAGCATATGGGGCTCCGCTCTGTCACCCAAAGAACTGGGTCCCCGCCTCCGCGGGGATGAGCGGCGGGTTTGGTCTAGCGCAGGCCTTCCAGCATTTCGGCGCGCAGCAGGTCCTTGGGGCGGCCGAACAGGCGGCAGGTCTCGATCTGTTCGTTGATCGAGGGGGTGAAGACGGTGAAGTCCTCCAGTGCGATCGGCACGCGCGTCGAGAAGGTCACGGGAACCCAGTCGCCGCCGGCGCGCACGTCCATGTTGGCCATGACGTCGAGCGGCACCGGCGTGGTCAGGATCTGGCCGAAGACCTGCGAACGGAACAGGCCCTCGCCGGGGTCCGGGGTGACTTCGCCGTGCAGGGCCTCGATCAGGCGACGCGCGTCGCGCGGGCTGCACAGGACGTCGATGTCGGGCGCACGCCAGTCGCGCAGGCCCCATAGCACCATGGCCGCGCCGCCGAAGATCCACCACGGGTCCTGCATCTCGCCCGCGGCCGAGGCGAGGATGTCGAGCGAGGCGGCGAAATCATCGGGCAGATCGTCGGTCATGCGTCCTTCCTGAACAGCAGGCTCCCGTCGCCATAGGAATAGAAACGATAGCCGCTGTCGATGGCGTGAGCATAGGCGGCGCGCATGGTCTCCAGCCCGGCGAAGGCGCTGACCAGCATGAACAGGGTCGACTTCGGCAGGTGGAAGTTGGTCATCAGCACGTCGCAGGCGCGGAAGCGGTAGCCGGGCGTGATGAAGATGGCGGTGTCGCCGTGGAAGGGCTGGACCATGCCGTCCTCGGTCGTGGCGCTTTCCAGCAGGCGTAGGCTGGTGGTGCCGACGCAGACGATGCGGCCGCCGGCGGCGCGCACGGCGTTCAGGGCGGCGGCGGTCTCGGGCGAGACCTCGCCCCACTCTGAGTGCATCTTGTGGTCGGCGGTGTCATCCGCCTTGACTGGCAGGAAGGTGCCGGCGCCGACGTGCAGGGTCACGGCGTGGGTGGCGACGCCGCGCGCGCGAATGGCCTCCAGCAGGGCGGGGGTGAAGTGCAGACCCGCCGTCGGCGCGGCGACCGAGCCGTCGTAGGTCGCGAAGACGGTCTGATAGTCTGATCGGTCCCGGTCGTCCTCGGGCCGCTTGGCCGCGATATAGGGGGGCAGGGGCATGACCCCGACGTCGCGGATGGCGTCGTCCAGCGCAGGGCCGGCGAGGTCGAAGCGCAGGGTGATCAGGCCGTCCTCGTCCTTGGCCTCGACCGTGGCGTCTAGACGCCCCAGTTCGCAAGCCGCGTCGTTGGTACGGCCAAAACGGATGCGGTCGCCCGGCTTGATGCGCTTGCCCGGCTTCATGAAGGCGGACCAGACGTCGGGGGCGTCACGGTGGTGCAGGGTGGCCTCGACCTCGACGGTCAGGATTTCGCCTTCCGGCCCGCCGACCACGGGATTGGGCCGTTGACGCACGCCCGACAGGCGCGCCGGGATGACTCGTGTGTCGTTGAACACCAGGGCGTCGCCCGGTTGCAGGAAGTCCGGCAGGTCGCGGATGATCCGGTCGTCCAGCGCGCCGTCCCTGACCACCAGCAGGCGCGCGGAATCGCGCGGCTCGGCGGGGCGCAGCGCGATGCAGTCATCGGGCAGGTCGAAGTCGAAATCTGAGGTCAGCATGAGGTGGGGCAAAGGCCATGCCCGCGCCGCCGGGTCAAGGCGCACGGCGGTTGGCCACGCGGCATGAAGCGTCTATCTGAGCCGCAGTTCGCATGAGGAAGACGACATGGCCGATCGCTATCTGGACGACCTGACGGTCGGCGAAAGCTGGGAAGGCGCGCCCTTCACCATCACCGAGGCCGAGATCATCGCCTTCGCCGAGCAGTTCGACCCCCAGCCCATGCACATTGATCGCGCCGCCGCCGCCGAGGGCCGGTTCGGCGGCCTGATCGCCAGCGGCTGGCACGTCGCCTCGCGGGTGATGCGGGAATATGTCGACGCCGCCTATTTCGGCGCCACGCCGATGCTGGGCCTCAGCATCGACGATCTGCGCTGGCTACGCCCGGTGCGTCCCGGCGACACGCTGACGGCGCGACGCGAGATCCTGGCCGTCACCCCGTCGCAGAGCCGCCCCGACCGAGGTACGGTCAAGACCAAGACCTGGGTCCGCAACCAGGACGGCGACCTGGTCATGACCTTCGAGAACCTGATGCAACTCCCGAAGGACGCCTCGGCGCGGCTCTAGGCGGCGTCTGGGCGCAGGAACAGCGCCATGCCGATGGAGGCGGGCGCCGTGGGCTGGAAGCCGTACTGAGCATAGAGGCGGTGGGCCTCGCCGTCCGCGATCAGGCTGATGTAGGCTTCGGCCGGGACCGTGGCGCGCAGGTGCTCGACCAGCGCCGCCATGACGGCCTTGCCAAGACCCCGGCCCTGATGGGCGGGATCGACGGCGATATCGACGATCTGGAAGAACAGGCCCCCGTCACCGATCACCCGGCCCATGCCCACCGCTTCGCCCGCCAGATTTTCGATCACCACGGCGAAAACGGTGTTGGGCAGGCCGACCGCAGCGGCTTCGGCGCTGCGCGGGGTCAGGCCCGAGATCGCCCTCAGGCGACGATAGTCCTCGATAGCTGGCGTGCGGGCGATGATGCGGTAGTCAGGGTTCATGTCGCCTTGGTAGCCAATGGTCGGGCGGGCTGCCAGGGGCTGTAATCCGGGGATCAAAAGTTGACGTGATGCTGCGGAGCCTTCAAAGCCCGTGGATGCTTCAGAACCTTGAAACCCTGTCCCGTGAGGCCCGTTCGTGGCCGTTTGAGCAAGCGCGCAACCTGCTGGCCCACGTGCTCAAGAAACGGCTGTCGGACGCGGAGCGCGATGCGGCGAAACTGCTGATCGACGCGGGCAAGACGGATGAGGCTCTGGCGACCTTTGAAGCGCTGAACAAGCCGGTGATCCTGGAGACGGGTTACGGCCCGTCCGGCCTGCCGCACATGGGCACCTTTGGCGAGGTCGCGCGCACGACCATGGTGCGCAATGCGTTTCGCGCCCTGACCGGGGATCATTGGCGCACGCGCCTGATCGCCTTCAGTGATGACATGGACGGTCTGCGCAAGGTGCCCGAGGGCGTGCCGAACCCGGAGATGCTGCGTGAAGACCTGCATCTGCCGCTGACCAAGGTGCGCGACCCGTTCGGCACGCACGACAGCTTCGGCGCGCACAACAACGCCCGTCTGCGCGCCTTCCTGGACGGCTTCGGCTTCGACTACGAGTTCATGTCCTCGACCGAGACCTATCGTTCGGGGCGGTTCGACGCGACCCTGCTGACCCTGCTGGAACGCTTCGACAAGGTCATGGGCATCATGCTGCCGACTTTGGGCGAGGAGCGTCGCGCCACCTATTCGCCCTTCCTGCCGATCAGCCCGATCACCGGCCATGTGCTGCAGGTGCCGACGCTGGAACGCAACGTCGAGCGTGGGACCATCGTCTTTGACGACCCGGCGGGCGGCCGCACCGAGGTCCCCGTCACCGGCGGCCATGTGAAGCTGCAGTGGAAGCCCGACTGGGCCATGCGCTGGACCGCGCTGGACGTCGATTACGAGATGTCGGGCAAGGACCTGATCGAGAGCGTGCGCGAGTCGTCCAAGCTGTGCCGCGCCATCGGCGGCACGCCGCCGGAAGGCTTCAACTACGAGCTCTTCCTCGACGTTGAGGGCAAGAAGATCTCCAAGTCCAAGGGCAACGGCCTGACGATGGACGAGTGGCTGCGATACGGCACGCCCGAGAGCCTGAGCTGGTACATGTTCCAGTCGCCGAAGTCGGCCAAGAGCCTGCACTTCAACGTCATTCCGCGCGCGACGGACGACTATCTGTCCTTCATCGAGCAGTACAAGACGCAGGAACCGGCCAAGCAGATCGACAACGCCGTCTGGCACATCCATTCGGGCCAGCCGCCCGAGAGCGCTTCGCCGGTGTCCTTCGCCCTGCTGCTGAACCTTGTGGGCGTGGCGAACGCCTCGACCAAGAACCAGCTGTGGGCCTATTTCGCCAAGTATCTGCCCGACGCCACGCCCGAGAACGAGCCGGTGCTGGACCGTCTGATGGGCTATGCGCTGAACTACTACGAGGACTTCGTGAAGCCCTCGAAGACCTATCGTCTGCCTGACGACAAGGAGAAGGCGGCGCTGCTGGACCTCGCGGAACGTCTGAAGGCCCTTCCGGCCGACACGACCGACGGCGAGATCATCCAGGGCGAGGTCTATGCGGTAGGCAAGGCGCATGAGTTCGAGCCGCTGCGGGCCTGGTTCCAGGCGCTGTACGAGGTGCTGCTGGGCGCCTCGCAAGGGCCGCGCTTCGGGTCGTTTGCGGCCATCTATGGTCTGCCTCAGACCATCGCCCTGATCGAAGCGGGCGCGAACGGCGACTTGGTCGCCTAAGCAGCGTCGTTGAGGGCGGTGCTTCCTGCGGTCCCGGATAACGGCTTCGCCGTTTCCGGGATGACGGGGTTAGCGGGCCTCAAGTAGCCCGAAGGGCGGTAGGCCCAGCATCATGGCCTCAAGTAGCCCGAAGGGCGGTAGGCTCCAAGAAAGATGAACCGAATATAACGGCGAGGCTCCGGGAGCCTTCACCTTGGGCCAGGCATTGTCCTCCTCACGATAGTCGATGACAGGAGAGAGACATGTCGAAGTTCTTCAAAACGGGCCTTGCCGCCACCGCAATGTTCGCCGCTCTGGGTTCGGCCGCTGTGCCGATGACCGCCAGCGCCATGCCTCAAGCCAACGGCGTCACCAACTGCGATGCCCCCGGCGGGCGCCAGCAAGCGGGCGCCGCGATCGGCGCCCTGCTGGGCGGTCTGGCCGGCAGCCAGGTGTCCAAGAATGAGCGTGCCCTCGGCGCCGTGGTCGGCGCCGGCGCCGGCGCCGCCGCCGGCTCCTATATCGGCTGCAACCAGCAGCGCGCGCGTTCGGCCAACCAGGCCGCCGCTAACTCGTATCGCGCCACGTCGAACCTGCGCATCCGCACGGGTCCGGGCGCCAACTATCGCCAGACCGGCAGCCTGTCGGCCGGTCAGCCCTTCACCGCTGTGGGCTCGCAGGGCGAGTGGGTTCAGATCGCCGGCGGCGGCTGGGTGAACGCCCGCTACGTCGCGCAGAACTAAGGGCCTTCAAGCTTGAATCTGATGAGGGTCGCCCCGGTGGGGCGGCCCTTTTCGATGAGCGCCTTACTGGCTGACCCACAGGATTCGGGCCATCCACAGGATGTCGCGGCGGGGCAGGGCGCGTGGCGGATAGGCGGGATTGATCGAAGCCAGGGTCACTTCGCGGGCGTTCATGGCCGCGATCTCCTTGGCCAAGGTCTCGCCTCCGGTGGTGCGGACCACGACGCGGTCGCCCTTGCGCACATCGGTCGCCTCGCGGTCGACGATGACCTTGTCGCCTTCGCGATAGAGGGGCGTCATCGAATCGCCGGCGATCTGCAGACTCAACAGGCTGTCCTTCACGCGCGGCAGGTCGGTCTGCTCCCAGCCCTCGGCCAGCGGCAATCCGGCGTCGTCGAAGAAGCCGTCAGCCCCGGCCTGGGCCATGCCCAGCAGGGGAATGGCTCTGGGTTCGGGCGGCGCATCGTCAGCCAAGGCCGCAAAGGCGCCGAGGGAAACCCCGGTCGCCGCAAGAACCTGCATCAGGCTTTCGGTCGAGGGCCAGCGCGGGCGAGGCGTCTCGCCGGGGCCAAAGCGCTTTGACCGATTGAAGCTGGTCGCGTCCAGGCCCGCGCGGCGCGCCAGACCGGAGGGCGACGTGCCTTCACGCTGCGCCAGGGCGTCGAGGGCCTTCCAGAGCTTGGCGTGGGAAAGGGGCACAGGCGTTCTCGAAACGGCGACGCCGGCAGTCTAGCGCGAGGCAGTAGGAATATCTACCTAGTCTATATCGGCGCCTATGGCGCGGCGCTCCTGCCAGGCCCAGAAGGTGCCGACGGCGATGGCCAACATGATGCCGTAACCCGCCATGTTGACCACGGTGTAGAAGGCCGAGATCGGCGGGCTGAGTTTCATCATGACCATGATGTGGCTGGTCACGGTCAGAAGTTGCAGGGCGCAGGCCCAGACCGGCCAGGAACGGGGGGCTTTCCAGACCATGGCGCTGAAGATGATCAGCATCACGACGTCGAGGACGAAAACGCCCCACTGCACGCCGAAGGGGCTGCCCGAGGTCTGAAGCAACAGGGATGCGAACCAGCCTATTATATAGGCTCCGGCGCCTATGCGTTCCGGTTCGCCGCCCTTGAGCAGGGCAAAAAGGCCGACAATGACCATAAAGCCAGCGCCGACATAGGCAGGAATAGTCTCGAACAAGAAGCGCCCCCACTGTCATTTATGACAATGGGGGCGATGATAACCCAGTGTAATCCAGAACCGGATAGCCGATCCTAAAGGTTACGGGAATTTCACGCTACGCGCAGGTGGTCGCCCTTGTGCGTCATCGGGCGGTTGTCCCATTCGTTGGGCTTGTTCAGCGGGCCCACGGCATAGGTGCCGTAGCCGAGGCGGCGATGATCTTTTTGCAGTTCGGCGTGGCAGGCGACGACGGCGTCGCGGGCGGTGCTGAGCGCCATGATGGCTTCGATGGCCTTGGCCTGCGAGGCCGCGCCCGACACCGGCGAGATCGACAGGGCGGCGCGGGCGCCGATCATCGACTGAACCAGGGTGGTGGCGTGGGTGATGGCGTCATCCACCGCTTTTTCGGTGGCGTAAAGATCGCCAGCGACGCCGGCGATGACTTCTGTGCGGTCCATGACTTTACCCCTCAATAAAGAAACACGTTCATTTCTTAACGCGTATTAAGGGTGTTTGGTAGGGTTTTGTTTACCAAAAGTTATATTTCAACTTTTGGCTGTGTAGCTCGCTACCCTAGGTCTCGTCGCTTTCGTCGCCGCTGAGCAGGAAGTGGGCGGTCAATGCGGCGATGGGCTGGTCGCGTCCCTGCTGCCAGGCTTCGGCGGTCACGTGGGCGACGCGCCGACCCGCCTTGTTGATGCGGGCCTGGGCGAAGACGTCGCTTGGCCGACCCGAGCGCAGATAGGCCACGGTGACATTGATCGGTCGGGGCAGACGCAGGCGTGGATAGCTCAGCGACACCTGGGCCACCGCCGTCATCTCCAGCAGGGCGGCGGTCGATCCACCGTGCAGCGCGGGCAGCATGGGATTGCCGATCAGATGGTCGGCGAAAGGCATGACGACTGTGAGGTCGTCGCCGTTCAACTGAGTCCGCAAGCCCAGGAAGCGGGCGTAGGGCAGGCTGTCCAGCAGGGGGGCGGTCATGCGGCGTCTCCGGCATGGGTCTTGGCGCGCAGGTTGGCCCCGGCGCGGTGATCGCCCTCTGCGCTGATGACATAGGCGGACTGGGCGGCGGCGACGGGATCGGCGGGATCGTCCTCGAAGGCCCATGCGCGGACGAAGCCGATGCTGCGCGTCAGCCGATAGCAGCGCGCCTCGGCGATCAGGTCCCGGCCTGGGATGGCCGCGCGCATATAGTCGACGCGCAGGTCGAGGGTGGCGATCGGTTGGTAGGCCTTCAGACCGACCCAGACCGCAAGGCCGCCGACGTGGTCCAGAAGGGTGGTGACCAGCCCGCCCGCCAGGACGCCGGTTTCGGGGTCGCCGACCAGATCCTGGCGATAGGGAAGGCGGAGGCGGACACGGTCGCCGTCGAGGCCCTCATATTGGAAGCCCAGGGCATGGGTATGTGCCGCCCCGGAGGCGAGCTGAGGGAGTAGGGTGGTCAGGAACTGGTCCGTCATCGAGACGCCTTTGGCTGGGGCTGTCTATGGTCGTGCGGATCGCGACAGCATCTGCCTTGGTGGCCTGTGGCTCGGGGTCTTGTCCAGTGGCGCGGGGCCGATCAGGCCTTACGGTGACGGATCAGGCGGCGGGGCGCTTGCGTGCGGCAGGGGTGTCCGCGCCTTTGGACGCCTCGGACGCGAGGGCGGCGTTCATGGCCATGCGCAGGCGCTCCGGCTTGATCGGCTTTTCGACGACGGCGGCCATGCCGACAGCCAGATAGTGTCTGGCGTCTTCGGGATCGGCGTTGGCGGTCAGGGCCACGATGGGGATATTGCGGCTGTCGCCGGGCAGGGCGCGAATGGCCTGCGTCGCCTGAACCCCGTCCAGGCGCGGCATCTTGATGTCCATCAGGATCAGATCGAACGAGCGGACCTGAACAGCCTCCAGCGCTTCCTGACCGTCCTCGACGGTTTCGGAGGTGCAGCCGAACATTTCGCACAGAGCCTGGGCCACGACGCGGTTGGTGGCGTTGTCGTCCGCGATCAGGACGTGCGGGCGGGCCTGCAGGTCCAGTTCGTTCAGGGTGGAGACATTGGACGGCGCCTCCTGTTCGAGGATGGCGCGCGGCGCGGACAGATCGAAGGCGAAGGTGGCGCCGCGACCGATGTTGTTCTCGACCCAGATCCGGCCGTCCATCTGCTCGACCAGGTGGCGGCTGATCGACAGGCCCAGGCCAGCGCCGTCGGGGCCAGCCCCATGGTCGAAGACCTGGTCGATGCGGGCGGGATCGACGCCGGGGCCGTCGTCGCGAACGCGGGCCTCCAGACGGACCTGGTCGCCGATGACGACGGCCTTAAGGCTGGCTTCCACCATGCCGTTGCGGGCGAATTTCAAGGCGTGGCCGATCAGGTTGTTGAACACCTGGCTCAGTCGCGCGCTGTCCAGAACGCCGGCCAGTTCCGTGTCGCCTTCATAGCCGACCATCAGGGTGACGCCGTCCTGGGCGGCGCGCGGCGCCCACAGGGTCTGGACCTCGTCCATCACGGCGCGCAGCGGGGTCGGGGCCGGTTTCAGCTCCAGTTCGCCGGCCTGGGCGCGGGCCAGGTCGAGGGCGTCCTGCAGGGTTTCGAGCAAGGTTTCGGATGAGTCGATGATCGTCTGGACATGGGCCAGCGCGGCCTCGTTCAGTGGTTGGCGGCGCAGCAGCTCGGCCACCGCGAGCACCCCGTTCATCGGCGTGCGCAGTTCGCGGCTCATCAAGCCCATGAACTGGCTCTTGGCGTGGGCGGCGGCGGCGGCCTGGACTTCGGCGTCGCTGAGCGCGCGCACCTGTTCGGTCAGATCGCGGTTCTGCTGACGCTGGATGGCGTTGACGGCGCGCAGCAGCGACACCGCCGTCCCCACGCCGCGATAGGCGCCGTTCCGCGTGACGATGAAGCCGCGCATCAGGGCGCCGGGGCCGCTTTTCAGGATGATGTCGGAAAAGGCGTCGATGCGGACCCCGGCCTCGACCACGGCGGGCTCATTGTCCATCACGTGGGTGATTTCGCGCGCCCCGTACAGGCTCTGGCCCAGCGGTCCAGCCAGCTTCATCAGGAAGTCGCTGCGTTCGATCAGACCCAGAGGGCGTTCGCCGTCGACCACCGGGATAACCAGGGTGTCCGGCTCGCGCTCGAAGCGCGCAAAGACCTCGCTCGCCATAGTGGCGGCGGTCACCGGCTCTACGCGCTCAGTCAGCACTTCGATCGTCGGCATACGGCCGGCACTCCAATATGGATTTTTACACTTGATGAGAACGCTTTGCGAAAGGGTTAAGGACGAACGGAATTTGCTCAAACTGATGAAAAGGGTCTGCGGTCGTGTTTTGCGGCCCGGCGCGGACTGGCGTATAGGGGAGCTCTGATCCGATCTTTCCCTGTTCCTTTTGGATGCGCGCGGCCCTTGGCCGACCGCAGGTTCGTCATGAGCGTTACGTCGCAAGCCTCTGAAACCTCTGCTCTTGTTCTGTTCTCGGGCGGGCAGGACAGCGCCACCTGTCTGGCCTGGGCGCTGGAGCGGTATGACCGGGTCGAGACCATCGGCTTCGACTACGGCCAGCGTCACGCGGTGGAGATGCAGGCGCGCCAGACCGTGCGGTCGGAGATGGTGAACGTCCTGCCCCAGTGGGCCGACCGGCTGGGGCCGGATCACGTGGTCGATCTGACCGGCTTCGGGGCCATCGGCGAGACGGCCATGACCACGGATCGCGCCATCGAGGCCGACGCGCGCGGCCTGCCCAACACCTTCGTGCCGGGACGCAACCTGATCTTTCTGGTCGCGGCGGCGGCGCTGGCGGATCGCCGGGGGCTGGAGGTTCTGGTCGGCGGCATGTGCGAGACCGACTTCTCGGGCTATCCCGACTGCCGCAACGACACCATCCAGGCCATGAGCCATGCCCTGACCCTGGGCCTGGCCAAACCGTCGCCGATCGAGACGCCGCTGATGTTCCTGACCAAGGCCGAGACCTGGGGCCTGGCCGAGCGGATTGGCGGGGCGGCGCTGGTGGAGATGATCGTGGAAGCCAGCCACACCTGCTACCTCGGCGACCGGACGCATCGTCACGACTGGGGTTATGGCTGCGGCACCTGTCCGGCCTGTGAACTGCGGGCGGCGGGCTACGGCGAATGGGCGGCGCGCGCGTGACTTACTCCGCCAAGGAAGTCTTCCTGACGGTGCAGGGCGAGGGCGGTCAGGCCGGGCGGCCCGCCGTCTTCCTGCGCTTTGCCGGCTGCAACCTGTGGAGCGGGCTTGAGCGGGACCGCGCTGCCGCCGTCTGCACCTTCTGCGACACGGACTTTGTCGGCGTGAACGGCGACGGCGGCGGCAAGTTCAAGACCGCCGACCTGATGGCCGACCATGTCGCCGGCATGTGGCGGGGCCGCGAGGGCGATCCCAGGCTGGTGGTCTGCACCGGCGGTGAGCCCCTGATGCAACTGGACGCGCCCCTGATCAAGGCCCTGCACGCGCGCGGGTTCGAGGTGGCCATCGAGAGCAACGGCACCCTGGCTGCGCCCGAAGGGATCGACTGGATCTGCATCAGTCCCAAGGCCGACGCCCCCGTGGTCCAGACCTCGGGTCAGGAGCTGAAGCTGGTCTATCCGCAAGCCCTGGCCATGCCCGAGCGGTTCGAGGGCCTCGATTTCGAGCGTTTCTGGCTGCAACCCATGGACGGCCCCGACCAGGCCGCCAACACCGCCGCCGCGATAGAATACTGCCTGACCCACCCGCAATGGCGGCTGAGCGTCCAGACGCACAAGTATATCGGGGTGCGGTAGGGCGAGAAGCGGATCGCTGACCGTCCGCTAGGGTTGAAAAGGGGACCTTGGACCTGGGCGCCGTTGGCGTGGGCGCAGGCGGCGAGCCCAGACCCTGTCGCATTTCTTCAAGACGCCGCTGCTGCATGGACCGTATGCATTTCGCAGTAGGCGAGGAAATGCATGATGAAATTGCGGTACACTATATTCTATGTCGATGATGTCGCGGCCAGTGTCGACTTCTACAAAGCGGCATTCGGCCTGGACGTTCGCATGGTCCATGGGGAGGGTGACTACGCGGAACTGGACACTGGAACAACGAGCCTTTCCTTCTGTTCCAGAAAGCTCATGGATCAGCTGGGCAAGCGGACCGCAAACCCGGAGGTGGACGCGCCTGTATTCGAGATCGCCTTCGAGACCGATGACGTGGAGGGCGCTTTTCAGAGAGCGGTGACAAATGGAGCCTGTCCGGTCAGCGCACCTGAACAGATGCCTTGGGGTCAAACCGTCAGCTATGTCGCGGACATCAATGGCTACCTGGTCGAGATCTGCAGCCCTGTCAGTCCGCCCTAGGCGTAGCCGCTCTGCGACAGGGCCGCATTCAGTTGTGCATCCTGCCTGATGGTCGATGGCGAACATCCGAACCATCGACGCATCTCACGGCTCAAGTGCGCCTGATCCGAGAAGCCGTTCTCGTAGGCGACCGCCGCCATGTCTCGCGTACTGAAAAGAGCTTTTGCGGCACGTCGCGCACGCGCCAATTGTCGCCAGAAGACCGGGCTTCTGCCGGTGCTCCCCACCACAAGCCGCTGGAAAGAACGCTCCGACACGCCCGCCTGCCGCGCGCAATATCCCAGGCCTATCTCTGGCTGGGCGAGCAGGGCTAGAGCTTCCTCGACATGGCTGTCGACCCGGACGAACGCCTCCAGGCGCTTGAGAACGTCGTCGGGTGGCGATGTGCTCTGCCGCGCAAGACCAAGGAAATTCTCGGCGTCCAGGATCGCGCCAGGCCTGAGTCTGGCCCCCAACAGGGTCGTATCTGACGCGACAACCTTGCGCTCGGTGGTGTCGGCCAGAGCAAATAGAGTCCATGAGTGGGGGCCGCTCGATGGCAGACTTACGATGATGTCGCGGCAACCGTCCGGGGGTATGTCCACCCTGCAGGCCGAAACCTGATAGTGTTCCCAAAGATCGAGAACGCCTTCCACTGCCGCCACCCCTGTTGCTCCACCCGCTCTGAAGGGCGGTCGCTCAGGCCCCCTCACAATTCATAGTGGACGTTCCTTTTGACGCCTATGGGGCGAGAGCAGCCCTAAGCCGCCAGCGTATTCGCATCCGTCAGAAACGGCGTCACCGCCGACATGGCGCGCGCGACGTATTCGGCCTTTTCGCCGACGGGGGCGACATAGTGGATGGCGTCTTCGGCGTCCTGAACCGTCGCCAGGCGGGCGATCATCCAGGCGGCGAGGTATTGGGAGGCGAGGCAGCCGCCCGCCGTGGCGACATTGCCATGCGCGACGAAGGGGGCGTCCACGACATTGACGCCGGCCTCGATGACCCAGGGCTTGGTAGTCAGGTCGGTGCAGGCGGGCAGGTCGTCGATCAGGCCCAGCTTGGCCAGCAGCAGGGTGCCCGAACACTGGGCGCCGATCAGCTGGCGCGACGGGTCCAGCGTCAGGCGCGACAGGAAGGCGGGGTCGGCGGCATAGTCGCGGGTCTTGATGCCGCTGCCGATCAGGACGGCGTCGGCCTCGGCCAGGAAGTCCAGCGGCTTCTGGCGCTGGATCGTCACCCCGGCCATCGAGGTGACTTCCGGCGTGGGGCAGGTGATGTGGGCCGCCCAGCCCTGCGGCTTCATCCGGTTCAGGATGCCCGCCGCGATGAAGCTGTCCAGCTCGTTGAAGCCGTCGAGGGTCAGGATGGCGATTTGCATGGTGGGCTCGTCAGGGGAGGGGGTCGCTACCCTAAGCCGACAACGGCGCGGCGCGACAGGGCCAGTTGGCGTGTGAGCGGCCTTAGCAGTCCTTGCCTTGGCGCTGGCGTTGTTCGCAGCGGCGCTGTTCGCGTTCGTATTCGCGCTGCTCGCGCTCGCGCTTGGCCTTGGTTTCCTCGTCCGAGGTGGTGACGGCGTCGAAGCCCGCGCCGACCACGGCTCCGGTCGCCTTGACCGTGCCGCCGACAACGGCCGCGCCGGCTCCGGCGACGGCGCCGACGACGCAGGCTTGCAGCAGCAGCGAACCGCCGACGACGGCCAGAAGGGCGGTCGCCCGCGCGAAGGGTTTGGTCATGTGAAGCTCCCGAGGCGCCCATTTTGCGCGAGGGAAGTGAACAGAGGCTGACGGCGGGATCATGGCTCGCATCCTTCTGCCGTCATCCCGGGGCCGTGAAGCGGAACCCGGACCCAGGCGGTGGAGGCTTGAAGGGGCGGAAAAGCGACAGGAGCCGCCGCCTGGGTCCCGGATAACGGCTTGCGCCGTTTCCGGGATGACAGAGGGGGGGGTTACAAACTGTCGACCATGACCAGTTCGGCGTCTTCGCTGGCCGTGATGGTGATCGTCGGCTCATCGATGATGCCTGCCCCGTCGCGGGCGTTCAGCGTCGTGCCGTTGACGTCCACCCGGCCCACGGCGGGGACCAGATAGGCGCGGCGACCGGCGGCCAGGTCGTAGGTCAGGCTCTCGCCCGCCTTCAGCGTCGCGGCCAGAATCCTGGCGTCGGCGTTGATCGACAGAGCCTCGTCCGCCGGATCGCCGGAGGCGACGACGGTGAAGCGGCCGGAACGGTCGTTCTTGGGGAAGTCGCGCTGGCCCCAGGACGGCTGGGCGCCCGGCTTGTCCGTCTCGATCCAGATCTGGAACAGGGTGGTCGTCTCGTTCTCGAGGTTGAACTCGGAGTGACGCACGCCGGTCCCCGCGCTCATCACCTGAACGTCGCCCGCGCCCGTGCGGCCCTTGTTGCCCATCGAGTCCTCGTGGGTGATGGCGCCGGTGCGGACATAGGTGATGATCTCCATGTCGGCGTGGGGGTGGGGCGGAAAGCCCGACTTGGCGGCGATCTCGTCGTCGTTCCAGACGCGCAGACGGCCCCAGCCCATGCGCTTGGGATCATAGTAGTTGGCGAACGAGAAGTGGTGCCGGGCGTTCAGCCAGCCGTGGTTGGCGCCGCCGAGGGTGGTGAAAGGTCTGACGTCGATCATGGTGCGGTCTCCCTGTGGCGCAGCCTATGCCGCGCTGTTCGGGAGCTATATAGGTAACAATAACTGTTGCGAAAAGGGGTGTTGTTTCACGCCGTCATTCCGGGGCGCTCGAAGAGCGAACCCGGAACCCAGGCGGTCAGTATGGACAGCATCGAGGCCGGCTTTGGCGTCTGGGTCCCGGATCGGCCTGTCGGCCGTCCGGGATGACGGCTTTGGGGCGTTACCCCACCTGCGCCCGGTGGCGCAGCATAGCGTCGGCGAGGACGATGGCGGCCATGGCCTCGACGACGGGGACGCCACGCAGGGCGACGCAGGGGTCGTGGCGGCCCTTGGTGCGCAGGTCGACTTCGGCGCAGTCGCGGTTGATGGTCTGGCGCAGGGTCAGGATGGAGGAGGTGGGCTTGAACGCCACGCGCGCCGTGATGGGCTGGCCGGTGGAGATGCCGCCCAGAACCCCGCCCGCCTTGTTGGACAGGAAGACCGGCTGGCCGTTGTCGCCGATGCGCATCTCGTCGGCGTTGTCCTCGCCGGACAGTTCGGCTGAGCCGAAGCCCGCACCGATCTCGACGCCCTTGACGGCGTTGATGGACATGAGGCCAGCGGCCAGCTCGGCGTCCAGCTTGGCGTAGAGGGGCGCGCCCCAGCCGGCGGGAACGCCCGTGACCTCCAGCGCCACGACGGCGCCGATGGAGGAGCCGGCCTTGCGCACGCCGTCCAGATAGGCTTCCCAGGCCGGGACCACGTCCGCCGAGGCGGCGAACAGGGCGTTGTCATAGACGGCGTCGAAGTCGAGGGCCTCATCAGCGATGCGGTGTGGGCCGAGCTGGACCACCCCGGCGCGGATGCGGATGGCGTCGCCCAAAACACTGGAAAGCACCTTGCGCGCCACGGCGCCCGCCGCGACGCGGCTGGCGGTCTCGCGAGCCGAGGAGCGACCGCCGCCGCGGTGGTCGCGCACGCCGTACTTGGCCTGATAGGCGTAGTCGGCGTGGCCGGGGCGGAAGGCGCGGGCGATCTCGCCATAGTCCTTGGAGCGCTGGTCGGTGTTCTCGATCATCAGACTGATCGGCGTGCCGGTGGTGACGGGGCCGTGCCCGTCGTCGAAGACGCCGGACAGGATGCGGACCTGATCAGCCTCCTGCCGCTGGGTGACGAAGCGGCTGCCGCCAGGCTTCCTCAGGTCGAGCAGGGGCTGGATGTCGCCCTCGGTCAGGGGGATCAGCGGCGGGCAGCCGTCGACGACGCAGCCGATGGCCGGGCCGTGGCTTTCGCCCCAGGTGGTGACGCGGAAAAGATGACCGAAGGTATTGTGCGACATGAACTAAGGCTTAGGCCGCGATGCGCTGTGGCGTCCAGACCCGCGTGAAGCGAAGCAGCAGGTCTTCGGCCGCCGAGGGCAGGTCGGCCGAGGCCTCCAGCTTGACGAACAGGTCGCCGGCGGGGCGCTGGCCGCGCGCGGGCAGGCCCAGGCCTTTAAGCCGCAGTCGCACCGGCTCGACCATGTCGGGGACCAGCCAGGACGAGCGCAGACCAGCGTGGGTCATGATCTCGATGCGGCCGCCGTCGTCCATCATCCGCTGCGGCACGGCCCAGGTCATGAACAGGTCGCCGCCGAGAACCGACAGGCCGTCGGCGGGGCGGATCAGCACGGGCAGCAGGGCGTCAGCGCCGTTCGGGCCGCCGCCCTTCAGCCGGATCTTGTCGCCGGTCCGCACGCCCGGCGGGCCGTGAACCAGCAGGGTGCGGGCGCCGACGACCATGCGGACGCAGCCGCCGCTTATCGCCTGCATCGGCGTCAGGACCAGCAGGGGCGCAGGCGGGGGCGGCGGCGTGAAAGGCTTCGGTCGCGCGTGACCGGCGGGTGCGGGCAGGGCCAGGGTCTGGGCCTGCAACAGGCGATAGGCGACGATGACGCGGCGGAAGGTCTCGGCGTCGCCGCCGGGCGCATCGGGGCGGGCGGCCTTGACCGCCGCGCGAAACGCCAGCGTCAGGCCCTCGGCGCCCACCGGGCCGGTCAGGCCCAGGAGCGACCTGGCGTTTTCGAGGGTGAGAGCGTCCGCGTACATGGTCGCCAGCCTCGGACCAATATGGTCAAGACGGGGTTAACCCTGTCGATTGAAGCGGCAACTTCAGTTTATGGTGAAGCTTGGTGTCGCACCCTAGTCCACGGCTGATGACGTAGGGGAAATGCGGGTGTAGAGAATCGTCCATGACCCAGTCCGTGATCCCGCCCAGCCCGTCTGCTCAAGACTATGCCGCGCAACTGGCGGCCAATGCAGACGAGACCATGTTTGAGCGCGCCGAGCCCTTTGGCCTGTTTGTCGAGTGGCTGGAAGCGGCCAAGGCGTCCGAGCCGAACGACGCCAACGCCATGACCCTGGCGACGCTGGACGCCGAGGGGATGCCGGATGCGCGGATCGTCCTGCTGAAGGACGTGGATGCGCGCGGCTTCACCTTCTTCTCCAACCAGGAGAGCGCCAAGGGAGAGCAACTGTGGGCCCATCCGTCGGCGGCCCTGGTGTTCCATTGGAAGAGCCTGCGCCGTCAGGTGCGGGTGCGCGGCGTCGTGGAGCAGGTCAGCGCCGCCGAGGCCGACGCCTATTTCGCCAGCCGGGCGCGAGAGAGCCGCATCGGGGCCTGGGCGTCGGACCAGTCGCGCCCGCTGGACAGCCGGGCCATGCTGGAAGCGCGCGTGGCCGAGAAGACGGCGAGCTTTGAAGGGCAGGACGTACCGCGTCCCGACCGCTGGACGGGCTGGCGGGTCGTGCCGCAGCAGATCGAGTTCTGGCGTGATCGGGCCTTCCGTCTGCACGACCGGCTTCGGTTCGAGCGCGACGGCGACGCCTGGAAGCGCACCCGTCTCTGGCCGTAGTCGGCGCTAGACGGCGTAGCGGGCCAGGAAGGTCTCGACCGCGTCCTCGGCGATGGCGCGCGGCGTCCGTTCGGCCAGGACGTCGTCGCCCGTCACCAGGGGCACGAAGAAGACCGGGTGCTCAATCATGCCCATCAGCTGTCCGGCGGCCCAGGACGGCTTTTCGACCTTCAACTGCCCTGCCTCGGTCATCTCGGCCAGCATGCCCATCAGGATGGCGCCGAAGTCATTACGTCCGCGCTCAAAGAAGCGCATGGCGATGGCCTCGAAGCGCGGGCGTTCAGCCAGAACCAGCCGGAACACCGAGCGGACGAAGCTGTTGCTCATGAACTCGGCGTAGCCGCCGATGAACTCTGTCAGGCGCTCTCGCGGCGAGCCTGAGGTCGTGTGCACCGCCGCCATGTGCCGGGCGAAGTCTTCCGAGGCGTTGTCGATGACCGCTTCGAACAGGACCGCCTTGCTGTCGAAGAAGGCGTAGAGGGTGGCCGTCGATACCCCTGACTCTCGGGCGATAGGCTCCATACGGGTGCCAGCGTAGCCCTCTGAGATGAAATGCAGTCTCGCTTGTCGCACGATGGCGGCGCGTCGAGGGTCGTCGAAGTCGTGGACCGGCGTGGTCATCGGTGCATACCCGGAAAGAGTATGGCTAACGTGCCTTTATATTGCCTTGATTGCAACAAGTAACGATGGTCTGCAAATGCAAATCATCAACGATGCCAAGATTCTAGCAGGGGGTGAGCCAGAACCGGCGCGGCCAGACGAATGACCGCCTGCGGATCTTCCAGCCGCACGGCCGCCGTAGCGTCGGCGACGATGAAGTCGGCATGGGTGCGCGAGGGTTCTGTCAGCCGCTCGTGGCCAGGGCGGACCGTCAGCAGATACTGGTGAATGACGGATTCGGCGGAGCGGCCGCGCTCGGTCTGGTCGCGCAGCAGGCGGCGGATGAAGCGAATGTCGGCCGGGGTGTCGACGAAGACCTTGATGTCGAACAGGGCCGTCAGCGCCGGGGTGCACAGGACGTGGGTGCCTTCCAGGATCACCACCTCGGCGGCAGGGATCGGCTCGCCGCCCGGATCACGCCCGTGGTGAAGGAAGGAATAGAGAGGGGCGACGACGGGGCGTCCGGCCTTTAGTTCTTTCAGGTGCTCGACCAGAAGATCGTGGTCGCGCGCGGCGACGTCGTCGAAATCGTGGGTTTCGGCGTCAAAGCCCGGCACGCTGGCCGCGTCCAGATAATAGGAGTCCTCGCGCATCAGCACCGCGACCCCGGCGGGCAGGGAGGAGACCAGGGCCTCGGCCAGGGTGCTCTTGCCGGAGCCAGAACCTCCGGTGATGGCGATGAGGATGGTCATGAGGAGGTCTCCGTGCGCTTCGGTGGGCTTTTATGCCGGGCGCGGGCGAATGACTATGTGCATGGTAAGGCGTCTGTGATGACTTGCGGCCTCTGTTCAGAAGGCTTGAGGCAAAGGGTTTCGTTCGACGAGGCTTCTATGGGGGGCATGTGCGCGACAGGGTGTCGCAACGGAGGTTGGCGGCGGATTTGTTTCCCTAACGGCGCCGTTGCTTATCGTCGATCACATAGATAGCGTCCCATGAAAGCGCCACGCACAGAGGGCGCAAGACGAGGGAATGCGATGCTGGGATTGATGCAGGACTGGCCGCTGACGGTCGACAAGATTCTCGATCACGCCAAGAACTGGCACCCGAACCGCGAGGTCGTGACGCGATCCGTCGAGGGACCGATCGAGCGCACCACCTATGGCGCCATTCATGGGCGGGCCAAGCGGGTGTCGAATGCGCTGAAGGCCTGGAACGTGCAGCCCGGCGACCGCATCGCCACCCTGGCCTGGAACACCGCCGACCACATCGAGGCCTGGTACGGCATCATGGGCATCGGCGCGGTGTGCCACACCCTGAACCCGCGCCTGTTCCCGGAACAGCTGGTCTATATCATCAACCACGCCGCCGACCGGATCATCTTCGTCGACCTGACCTTCGTGCCGCTGCTGGACGCCATCCTGCCGCATTGTCCGTCGGTCGAGCGCGTCGTCATCATGACCGACGCCGACCACATGCCGCAGACCAAGCTGCCGGTGGTCGAATGCTATGAAACCGTGCTGGAGCAGTCGTCGGAAGACGTGGAGTGGGGAGGGTTCGAGGAGAACACCGCCTGCGGCCTCTGCTACACGTCTGGCACGACGGGGAACCCCAAGGGCGTCCTCTATTCCCACCGTTCGAACTTCATCCATACCCTGCTGGGCCTGCAATCGACCGTCCTGGGCGCCACGCCCAAGGAAGTGATCCTGCCGGTGGTGCCCATGTTCCACGCCAACGCCTGGGGCATCGCCTTCGGCGGGCCGGCGGCGGGGTCCAAGCTGGTCATGCCCGGCGCGCGCATGGACGGCCCGGCCATCTATGAACTGCTGGAGACCGAGGGCGTCACCTTCTCGGCCGCCGTGCCGACGGTCTGGCAGGGGCTGTTGAACCACCTGCGCGAGAACAATCTGAAGCTCTCGACGGTCAAGCGCGTGCTGATCGGGGGCGCCGCCGTACCGGAGAGCATGATCCGCGCCTTCCACGACGAGTTCGGCGTCGAGGTGCTGCAAGGCTGGGGCATGACCGAGACCTCGCCCATCGGCACCCTGTCGAACATGACGCCGGAACTGGCCGCCCTGCCGTTCGAGGAGCAGCTGAAGTGGCGCGTCAAGCAGGGCACGCCGCCGCTGGGCGTCGAGCTCAAGCTCAAGAACTACGCGGGTCAGGACATGCCGCACGACGGCTCGACCTATGGCCGTCTGATGATCAAGGGGCCGACCATCGCCCGCGCCTATTTCCGCGATGAAGGCGGCGAGATCCTGGACAACGAAGGCTTCTTCGACACCGGCGATGTCTCGACCATCGACGACCATGGCTTCATGCAGATCACCGACCGCGCCAAGGACGTCATCAAGTCCGGCGGCGAATGGATCAGCTCCATCGAGATCGAGAACCTGGCGGTCGGCCATCCCAAGGTCGCCCTGGCCGCCGTTATCGGCTCGGCCCATCCGAAATGGGACGAGCGCCCGGTCCTGCTGATCAAGCTCAAGGAAGGCGAGACCGAGGACAAGCAGGAGCATCTCGACTTCCTGGTCGGCAAGATCGCCAAGTGGTGGATGCCGGACGACGTGGTCTTCCTGGCTGATATTCCGCTGGGCGCCACGGGCAAGATCGACAAGAAGCTGCTGCGCGAGCAGATGAAGGACTATCGTCTGCCGACCGCAGGCTGATCTTTCAGGAGGGCCGCATGGCTGAACCATCTCGGGCGCGAACGGTCGAAATCCGTTTGCGCTGGCTGACGCTGGCGGCGTTTGCGGCGCCCATTCTGGTGCTGATCGCCGTCTTCGGCACCCGGTTTGGTCTGTGGAGCGCCGAGTTCGGCCTGGGCGTCCTGACGCTTAAGATCGGCCGCATCCTGGCCTTCGCCGGACTGGCTGCGGCGCTGGTCGCGGTCATCATCGCGCTGAAGGACATGCGGCGGGGGGGACTTTACGCCGCCGCATCGCTGGTCGTGGCTGGGGCGACCGTGGCTCTGTTTCTGGTTCAGGAGCGACGCTTTGCGGTTCCGGCCGACAACGACGTGACCAGCGACGTCGCCGAGGCGCCGGCCTTCTCGCGGGCTGTTCTGGCGATGCGTGGCGGCCAGGGCGTCGCAGGGAGCGGCGGCGCATCCGTCGCCTGTCCCGGTCTGGTTTCAGTTCCCCGTCAGGTTGCGCCGGAAACGGCGGCGGCGGCGCTGTCCGCAGCGGGCTTCACCGTGCGCGGCGCGGCGCCCTTCCGCGCAGACGGGGCCCAGGAAGGCTTTTGGTTCGGCCTTACCTATGACGCCGCCATCCGCATTCGCCCGGGCCGTACCGATGTGCGCGTGGCCCAGCGCGAGGGCGTCAAGGTCGGCGACGAGGCCTGCCGCCTGGCGCGGACCGTCGTTATGGGGCTGACGCCGCAATCCTGAGATTGCATTGTTCGTCCGCGCTCCGGTAAGATCAGGAAAACCGGGGGGTTAGATGACAGACGCAACGCTGGATGGCGGGCCGATCAATGACGGTCTGGGGCCGCTGCATGGGGTCTATCCCCAGGATTCCGAGGCGGGGGAGGTCCTGCGCTTCCAGTCGACCTTGCAGCCGAAGCGCTTCCTGGGTCTGAGCCTGCGCAACGGCCTGCTGAACATCGTCACCCTGACCCTCTACCGCTTCTGGGGAAAGACCGAGGTGCGACGCCGGGTCTGGCAGGGCGTGCGGCTGAACGGCGACGCCTTTGAATATACCGGGCGCGGCAAGGAGCTGTTCATCGGCTTCCTGCTGGCCCTGGTGGCTCTGGGGCTGCCGATGCTGCTGACGGTGTTCGCGATCCAGTTCGGCGGACCAGCGATGATCGCGGTCCTTTATCCGATCCTCTATTTTGGCCTCTTCTGGCTGTGGGGCTTCGGTCTTTTCACCGCCTTTCGCTACATGGCCAGCCGTACGACCTGGCGCGGGGTGCGTTTTCGCCTGGGCGGTTCGGCGCGAAGCTATGGCTTCAGATACCTGGGCGCTCTGTTCCTCAGCGGGCTGACGATGGGCTGGTTCTGGCCCGTGGCGCAGCGCGGCCTGGCGGAAAAACTGTGGGACGAGCTTCGCTTTGGCGACCGCCGTATCCGTTTCCGCATGGCGCGGGCGGAAAAGGTCAGCGTCTACGGCTGGTATGCCCTGGGTTGGGTCGGCACCTTGGTCGGCTACCTGGTCTTCGTTATCGGGATGGTCGGCCTGTTCGCCGCCCTGGGGATGATGGACGCGCCGGAAGGGCAGCCGCCCGGCCTGGGCTTCACCCTGGGCCTCTATGGAATGATGCTGGTCCTGGCGCCGGTCTTCCTGCTGATCTGGTCGCCCTTCCACGCCGCCATGTTGCGCTCGATCAGCGCGGGCGTGACGCTGGACGGCGCGGGCTTCCATCTGGACGTCAAGGCCATGCCGCTGTGGTGGTTGACGGTGTCGAACATGGCGGCTCTGCTGCTGTCGCTCGGCTTCCTGACGCCCTGGGTGCAGGCGCGCACGGCGCACTTCATGGTGTCGCGGCTGACCTCGGCGGGTCTGGCGCATCTGGATCTGGCGCGGCAGGCGGGCAGGGGGCCGGGGTCGGGTGAAGGCCTGGCCGACGCCTTCGGCTTCTCGGCCATCTGACCATGCAGGGGCGGTTCCACGACGGGCTGAGCGCCCGACCCTCGACCGTCGAGGTCGCGTGGATCGACGACGGCCTGCGCTTTGCCGCAGAGGGCGGCCAGGCTCGGTTCTGGCCGCAAGCCGGGCTGAAGGTGCTGCGCGAGGGCGATCAGGCCCGGCTGTCGCATACGTCCGATCCTGACGCGCGTCTGGTGCTGACCGAGGCCGACTGGCTCGCCCTAGGCGGATCGGCGGCGGTCGCCGTGGAGAAGCGCGGTCGGGTCAGAGAGTTTCGTCTGGTGGCGGGTCTGGCGGCGGCCGGCCTGTCGGTCACGGCCTTTGTCTTCTGGGGCGTGCCGCTCTTCGCCGGGCCGCTGGCGCGAGCGACCCCTATCCAGATGGAAAAGGACATGGGCCGCAGCTTCGATGCCCAGATGGGCGCCATGTTCCGCCGCTGCGAGGGCGAGGCGGGGCAGGGCGTGCTGGACGAGTTAGGCACGCGGCTGTCGATGCAGTCCGACACGCCGTTCGACGTGCGCGTGCGCGCGGTTCAGGCGCCCTTCGTCAACGCCTTCGCCCTGCCGGGCGGGGCCGTCCTTGTCACGGACGACCTGATCCGTGAAGCCGAGACGCCGGACGAACTGGCTGCGGTCGTGGCCCACGAAGTCGCCCATATCGAGAAGCGCCACGTCATGCAGGCGGTCTGGCGCAGCCTGGGCGTCGGCCTCTTGCTGGACGCCGTGGTCGGCGGCGGCACGGGGGCAGGGCAGCAGGCGGTGCTTCTGGCCGGGCAGGCGACCGACCTGCGCTATGGCCGCGAGGCCGAGTTGGAGGCGGATGAGCGAGGCCAGGCGCTGCTGACCGCCGCGGGGATGTCGTCGCAGGGCATGGCGCCCTTCTTCGCGCGGATGCACGGCGAGGGCGAGGACAAGCGCCTGGCGACCGCCGCTGAGTTCGTCTCGACCCACCCTGACTCCGCCCGGCGAGCCCAACGGGCGCGCGCTTATGAAAAGGCTGGGGCTCCGGCCCTGACGTCCTCCGAGTGGGCCGCGGTCCGCGCCAGCTGCGGCGCGGGGTCAAAGGATGCGGTAACGCGCCTCAAGGACCGGCTGCGGCGTCGCGGCGACAAGACCCCTGTCGACCAGGGCGATCAGGTGGGCCAGGACTGACAGGCTGGCCGCCGGCCACAGTCGTGGATCGACGGCGGCGTAGAGGGCCGGGACCATCTCGGCGATGGTTTCGTCGCCCGCCGCCAGCCGCGCCATGATCTGGGCCTCGCGCTCCAGCCGGTGGTGGCGATAGGCCTTCAGGAAGGGCGCGACCTGGGTGATGGCCGGGCCGTGCGTCGGCCAGAGGGTCGAGAAGCCGCGCGCCAGCACCCGTTCCAGGCTGGCCATATAGGCGGTCATGTCGCCGTCAGGCGGGGCGACGACCGTGGTGGACCAGCCCATGACGTGGTCGCCGCTGAACAGGGCGTTCTCCTCGCGCAGGGCGAAGGCCATGTGGTTGGAGGCGTGACCGGGCGTGGCCATGGCCTCCAGGGTCCAGCCGCCGCCTTCGATCCTGTCGCCGTCGCTGAGGATGACGTCGGCCTTGAAGTCGGCGTCGTCGTCCTCGTCCATCGCGGCCTGGTCAATGGCGTCCGAGGCGTGGACCGTCGGCCCGTGCGGTTGCGCCGCCAGGATGGGGGCGCCGCCGACCGCCTCGGCCAGGGCGCGCGACAACGGCGCGTGGTCGCGGTGGGTGTGCGTCACCAGGATATGACTGACCGTCCGTCCCTTCACCGCCCGCAGCAGAGCGTGCAGATGCGCCTCGTCCTCGGGGCCGGGATCAATGACCGCCACGCGGGCGCCCGGCATGTCGCGCCCGACGATGTAGGTCCCCGTCCCCGTAAAGGTGAAAGGCCCCGGATTGTCGGCGATGACCCGCTGGATCAGCGGCGAGACCTGATCGCGGCGGCCATAGGTGAAGTCGAACTGGCGGACATAGGGGATCACGGGCGAACGTCCTCGGCGAGCGGCAACGGTCGGGCCGGCCCCGACCTAGCTTTCAACGCTTGTAACGCATCAGACGCCGTCGCCGTGATCCAAACTGCGGCCTTTACAGCTTAGAGCGGCAGGCGGCTGAGGTCATAGCCGGCGGCCAGAGCCTGCGCGCGCAGATCATCGGCGTCGGCGCCGCGAAGACGTTCCGCCATGGCCCAGGCAGCAGTTGAACGCATCCCCGACCGACAGAACATCAAAATCCGTTCACCGGGCTCAAGGCTGTCCATGGCCTCCAGGGTACGAACCGCAGCCTCGTGGCTGGGGATGCCGGCCACAGGGATTTCGAGGTACCGCATGCCCGCGTCCGCAGCCATCGCCGCCATGTTCTCCGACGACGGCTGGCCGAGCTCTTCGCCGGGCGTCCGGTGATTCACCAGGACCTTCACATTGGCCTCGGCGGCGGCGCTCAGATCGTCGTGGGCGATCTGTCCGGCGACAAATGTGGCATGATTGAGGGATTTCATAATTCTATATCCAAAATATGTCAGCAATTGCAGCAGTTTAGTTATAACTGTGGCGATCATGCGACAATACGAAGCCGAAAATGTTGTGACCAAGTAATTTCAGTGCGATCTGGCGATGGCGCCGCTACGATATCCTTGTCGTGAGCATGGGGGCTTTCGATAGCTGTGGCTGTTAACCCGCATTGGCGAAGCTCCAGCATGGTTCGCAGCTACTAGGAGGATTGATTTTGAACATTAGGACTATTCGCCAGCGCTTATTGCAGTCGACGATGATCGGCGGCACTGCGCTCATGGCGCTCACGGCTGTTTCAGCCACCATGCTCGCTGCGCCCACCGTCGCCGTTGCTCAGGACTTTACGAGCGGCGCTCTGACGGGCACCGTCACCGACACTGCGGGCAATCCTGTTAGCGGCGCTACTGTGGTTGTGTCTCAGAACGGCGCACCTTTCACCCGGACGGTTACAACAAACGAAAGCGGCGCGTTTCGCGTTTCGGGCGCCCCGATCGGCCGGTATTCGGTAACGATTTCGGGCGCAGGTATCGAAACCTACACTGACGCCTCGGTGCCTGTTAGCATCGGCAGTGCGTCAACTTATGAATTTACCGTTGCATCTTCGGGCGGTTCGACTGCTGGAGCTACCGACCTTGGCGACGTTATCGTCGTGGGTACGCGAGCGGCTGCGGTTGATTTTGATCGGACCACGACCGGTATTACCGTTGATGTTCAGGAAACGTTTGATCGTCTGCCGATCGCACGTAACTTGACGAGCATTCAGCTTCTGGCTCCAGGCACCACGCCTGGCGATACCGCTTTTGGTAACGAAGTATCGATTTCCGGCTCCTCTGTTGCTGAAAACGTTTACTATATCAACGGCATGAACGTAACGAACTTCCGTACGTTCGTCGGCGGCAACACCGTTCCATTCGACTTCTATCAGCAGGTAGACGTCAAAACCGGTGGCTATCAAGCTGAGTTCGGCCGTTCGACCGGTGGTGCTGTTGTCTCCGTGACGCGCTCTGGCTCGGATGAGTTCCATGGTGGGGCCAACATTTATTGGAATCCCAATGGTCTTCGTGAAACATCCAAGAATGTATCGCGGATCAACCCGGATGGCACAACGACACTCACTGCAAATAATGATCTAGATGAGCGCGATTCCCTTGAGGGCAACGTGTGGCTGTCGGGTCCGGTGATTAAAGACCATGTTTATTTCTTCGGTCTATATAATCCTCGGGATATTTCCCAGAGCGATACAAATGGTATCGGCACGCGCACCGATGTTACAGCCGACGATCCGTTCTACGGCGGCAAGCTGGACTTCTATCTGAACCCAGACCATCGCTTGGAAGTCACGTACTTTAGCGACGACCAGACGCAGACCACTGATGTTTGGCGTGCTGGAGCGACGCAACCTGAAACAACTGAAGCTTTGTTCGGTGGTGAAACGACGATTTACCGCTACACCGGCAACTTCACAGACTGGTTCACGCTGTCTGCCACCTATGGCACAAACTCGTTCAACCAGACTGTTCAGGGCACTGCCGATGGCGATGCGAGCGTCGTCGGTTTCTCTGGCCAAGGGACGCTTCGCGGCAACCCTGCCCAGCTGATTGAGACGGGTATTGATGAGCGGGAGCTCTTCCGTATTGATGCCGACATGTACTTGGACAACTTCTTCGGCAATCACCACTTCCGCTTCGGCTTTGATCAGGAAAACCTGAGCTCGACGAATGAGCAATCTTTCTCGGGCGGCATTCAGTACGTCTATCGTGGTCCAAGCGCCAATCCTCAGTTTAACGGAGCTGTCCCGGCGGGGTCGCCATACGTTCGCGTTCGCGTGCTCAATAGCGGAGGTAGCTTCGAAACCAAGCAGTCCGCATTCTATATTCAGGATGCCTGGGATGTGACGGAACGGCTGTCTATGCAGCTTGGCCTTCGGGCTGAAAAGTTCCAGAACATGAATGCCGCCGGCGATGTCTTCGTCGAAACGGATTATGATCTGTCTCCGCGTATCGGCGTAGTTTACGACCTTATGGGCGACCAGAAGACTCGTGTTTCTGGTTTCTACGGGCGATATTATCTGCCGATCGCCGCAAATACCAACATTCGTATGGCGGGTTCTGAGCTCTTCACAGACTTCTACCACCTGTATCAGAATGTTGGCGGTTTTGCGCTTGACCCGTCTAATCCCAACCTCAACACACATGCTAAGGTTGTTCTGGCCTGTGCGGCTGATGTAGGTAATAGCTGCGCACCTGGCGGTCTGAGCACTCCATTCATCGAGCAAGTCAACTCTGACGGTTCAACTGCGGCGCCCAGTTCGTTGGCGTCAGCCAACTTGGAAGCGCAGTATCAAGACGAGTTCATTCTTGGTATTCAGCACACGATGGATAATGGCTGGCGCGTTGGCGCTAACCTCACCTATCGCGATCTGAAGTCGGTGATGGAAGACTTCGATACCGGATATATCATCGATGCATACTGCGCTTCTGCCGGTATCTCCGCGGCGAACTGTGGTCAAATCAACGGATCGGGCTACGTCCTGCTCAATCCGGGTAAAGATCTGATCATCACGCCAGACGCGGCCACCTTCCCGTTCCTGGCAGGCAAGGAAATCACTATTCCTGCCGATATCCTGGATATCCCGCAGGCTGAGCGTACGTATCAGGCGCTGGAACTGACGATCGAACGTCCTTGGGATGGTAAGTGGTCGCTCCAAGGATCGGCGGTCTTCGCCAAATCTGAAGGCAACATTGAAGGCGGCGTGAAGTCAGATAACGGTCAGGATGATACTGGCCTGACTCAGGACTTTGATGAGCCGGGTTGGACTGACGGTGCTTTTGGTCTGCTGCCCAACCATCGCGGTCAGACCTTTAAGCTCTTCGGATCTTACGCGTTGACCGATAGCGTTACGCTCGGGGCCAACGTCTTTATCCAGTCGCCTCGCCACTACGGTTGTATCGGCCCCTACCCATTTGCTGATGGTCGGGCAAACAACACGACAGCAACTGCTTGGTACTGCGACGGTAAACTGACGCCTCGTGGTTCTCAGTTCACTGGAGAGTGGTCTAAGCGCGTTGACTTGTCGCTTTCGTGGGATCTTGATCTGCCCCTGCCTGGGCGGATGCAGTTCCGTGCTGATGCGTTCAACATCTTCAACATCCAAGGCGTGGCCAACTACCAAGAAGTTGGTATGCTAACTGCGACGAACCCGGATCCCAACTATCGGGCAATCACGGGTTATCAAACGCCGCGGAACATCCGCGTTGGCTTGTCGTACCAGTTCTAAGCACTAGGTATGTAAAGTATGGGGCGGCGAGCTTATGCTCGCCGCCCTTTCTATTTGGTGATTATTGTTGTTAACGGAGAGCAGTAGCTTGAAGAATTAGGCCGCGGTATCTCGCCTAAGTGCGCCCGGATCATAGTTCAGGATAGGAGCCAGCCAGCGTTCGGCGGTTTCGATGTCCCAGCCTTTGCGGCGGGCGTAGTCCTCGATCTGATCGCGGTCGATCTTGCCAACGCCGAAATAGTGGCTGCCGGGATGGCCGAAGTAGAGGCCGCTGACGGACGCCGGGGGCGTCATGGCGTAGCTTTCGGTTAGGGCCATGCCGGCGTTGTTCCCTGCGTCCAGCAGGCGGAACAGGGTGGCTTTTTCCGTGTGGTCGGGCTGGGCCGGATAGCCGGGGGCGGGGCGGATGCCCTGGTACTTCTCTTCGATCAGGTCCTGCGTGGTCGTGGCTTCGTCGGCGGCATAGCCCCAAAGCTCGGTCCGCACCTTCTTGTGCAGGGCCTCGGCGAAGGCTTCGGCCAGGCGGTCGGCCAGGGCCGTGGCCATGATCGAGGAGTAGTCGTCGCCCGCGTCCTTGAAGCGTTTGGCGATTTCCAGCTCGCCATGGCCCGCCGTGACGGCGAAGGCGCCGACATAATCCTGGCCGTCTTCCGCGATGAAGTCCGACAGGGCCAGGTTGGGCTTGCCGTTCGACTTCTTGATTTGCTGGCGCAGGGTGTGGAAACGAGCGATCTCCTCGGCGCGGCTCTCGTCAGCATAGACGGCGATGTCGTCGCCTACGGCCTGAGCGGGCCAGAAGCCGACCACGCCCTTGGCTGTGAACCACTTCTCGTCGATGATCCGCTTCAGCATTCCTTGAGCGTCTTTGAACAGATCCTTGGCCGCCTCGCCGACGATCTCGTCTTCGAGGATCAGCGGATAGCGGCCGATCAGCTCCCAGCTGGCGAAGAAGGGCGTCCAGTCGATGTGGTCGGCCAGATCGGCCAGGTCCCAGGCGTCAAACGCCCGCACGCCGATGAAGGACGGCTTGCCCGGCATGGTCTCGGCCGGGTCGACGTTGAAGCGGTTTTCGCGCGCCTGCTGCAGCGTGGCGCGGGCCTTCACCTCTTGTCCGCGCGCGTACTGTTCGCGGATGCGGATGTATTCGTCGCGCGTGGCGGCCTCGTTCTTGGCCTTTTCGGTAGGCGACAACAGGCCCGAGACCACGCCGACGGCGCGGCTGGCGTCGATGACATAGGTGGTCGAACCCTTGCGATAGCCGGGCTCAATCTTGACCGCCGTGTGGGTGCGGCTGGTCGTGGCCCCGCCGATCAGCAGGGGGATGTCAAAGCCGCGCCGCTCCATCTCGCGCGCGACGAAGACCATCTCGTCCAGCGACGGGGTGATCAGGCCGCTGAGGCCGACGATGTCCACCTTGTGTTCGATGGCGGCGTCGAGGATGCGGTCGGCCGGGACCATGACGCCCAGGTCGATGACCTCGTAGTTGTTACACTGAAGCACGACGCCGACGATGTTCTTGCCGATGTCGTGGACGTCGCCCTTGACCGTGGCCATCAGGATGCGGCCCGCCTGTTCGCGCGGCTTGCCGGCCTTTTCCGCCTCCATGAAGGGCTCCAGCCAGGCCACGGCCTGCTTCATCACGCGGGCCGACTTGACCACCTGCGGCAGGAACATCTTGCCCGAGCCGAACAGGTCGCCGACCACGTTCATCCCGTCCATCAGCGGACCTTCGATGACGTGCAGGGGGCGCTCGACCGACAGGCGGGCCTCCTCGGTGTCGGCCTCGATGAACTCGGTGATGCCGTGGACCAGGGCGTGGGCGATGCGGGCCGCGACGGGCTGCTCGCGCCACTTCAGATCGACGACGCGCGCCGCGCCCTTTTCGCCCTTGTAACGGGGCGCCATGTCCACCAGCCGCTCGGTGTTGGACACATTGGTCCGCTGCGGCCGGTTCAGGATCACGTCCTCGACCGCCTCGCGTAGTTCGGCGTCGATGTCGTCATAGACCGGCAGGTCGCCGGCGTTGACGATGCCCATATCCATGCCGGCGTTGATGGCGTGGTACAGGAAGACGCTGTGGATCGCTCGCCGCACCGGCTCATTGCCGCGGAACGAGAACGAGACGTTCGACACCCCGCCCGAGATGCGGGCGTAGGGCAGGGTGGCCTTGATGACCTTGACCGCCTCGATGAAGTCGACGGCGTAGTTGTCGTGTTCCTCGATCCCCGTCGCCACGGCGAAGATATTGGGGTCGAAGATGATGTCCTCGGGCGGGAAGCCGACCTCGTTGACCAGGATGTTGTAGGCGCGGGTGCAGATCTCGATCTTGCGCGCGGCGGTGTCGGCCTGACCTACTTCGTCAAAGGCCATGACCACGACGGCGGCGCCGTAGCGCATGCATTTGATCGCGTGTTCGCGGAAGGCGGCCTCGCCCTCCTTCATCGAGATCGAGTTGACGATCGGCTTGCCCTGAACGCACTTCAGACCCGCCTCTATGACCTCCCACTTGGAACTGTCGATCATGACCGGGACGCGGGCGATGTCGGGCTCGGCGGCGATCAGGTTGAGGAAGGTGCGCATGGCGACGGCGCCGTCCAGCAGCCCCTCGTCCATGTTGATGTCGATGATCTGGGCGCCCGCCTCGACCTGTTGACGCGCGACGTCGAGGGCGGCGGCGTAGTCGCCGTCCACCACGAGTTTGCGGAACTTGGCCGAGCCCGTGACGTTGGTCCGCTCGCCGACGTTGATGAAGACAGGACGCATTACTTTAGGCCTGTTCGGATCGAATTTAAGGAGGCCAGCCAAGGCGAAGCGTCGTCTTCGGCCCACAGTTCGGCCAACTCTGAATCGTTTTGGACGCGAGAAAGTGCTGCCTTGGCTTCTCGTAGAAGGGCTGCGGGGGGCTTTCCGAGCCCTGCCGCAGCGGATCGTCCTTCCGGTGGGAGCGCTTCAAGCTGCCCCAGTTGCGCGGCTGAAACGACAGCGGCAGCGGCGACAGCTATCGAAGCCTCGTCCGCCTCTAGATAGGCGGGACGTGTAGTGGCTTCGAAGGCGCGATGAATTTCTTGCCACGAAGGGGCTTCGGCAAACTGGGCGTACCAGTCTGCTGCGGCATCGTTGTCAAAAGGACCCACACCCCAAGTCCCGAGGAGTACTGCGGATGCGGAGACCGAACTGGCAGTCGCCAACGAGAAGTTAGGGGCCGCCACAGGGGCCGTCAGTAGGCAAAGCGCGAGGCCGATCATCACGCCACCAGCTCGAAGGGTTCCAGCCCGGCCAGCCGCATGGCCACGGGGCGTTCCGGGATTTGGCGCGGCTTCAGCGGGGCGACTTCTTCGGCGACGTGGCGGATGTGGTCGGGGGTGGTGCCGCAGCAGCCGCCGACGATGTTGACCAGGCCCGAGGCGGCCCATTCCTCGATGAAGTGGGCGGTTTCGTGCGGCTGCTCGTCGTACTGGCCCATGGCGTTGGGCAGGCCGGCGTTGGGATAGGCGGCGACCAGGGTGTCGGCGACGCGGCTAAGTTCGGCGATGAAGGGGCGCATCAGATCGGCGCCGAGGGCGCAGTTGAAGCCCACGGCGAAGGGCTTGGCGTGGCGCACAGAGTTCCAGAAGGCCTCGGCGGTCTGGCCCGACAGGGTGCGGCCCGAACGGTCTGTGATGGTGCCGGAAATCCAAATGGGCAGGGCGGGCAGGCCCTCGTCCTCAAGATCCTTGATCGCCTTGATGCAGGCCTTGCAGTTCAGCGTGTCGGTGATGGTTTCGATCAGATAGAGGTCCACGCCGCCCTCGTTCAGGGCCTTCACCTGATGACGATAGGCCTCATAGACCTGATCGAAGGTCACGCTGCGCGCGCCGGGGTCGTTCACATCCGACGACATGGACAGCATCTTGGTCAGCGGCCCGATGGAGCCGGCGGCGAAGCGCGGCTTGTGCGGCTCTTTCTCGGTCCAGCGGTCGGCGGCGGCGCGGGCCAGCCGGGCGCCTTCCAGATTGATGTCCCAGACGGCCTGGGCGTCCAGATGATAGTCGTCCTGGGCCAGCACCGTGCCGGAGAAGGTGTTGGTCTCGCTGATGTCCGCGCCCGCGCCGTAATACTGGTCATGCAGGTCGGAAATGATGTCGGGGCGGGTGATGCAGAGGATGTCGTTGTTCCCCTTCATCTGGTGCTTGTCGTCATAGCCCTTGGCCGCGACGAAGCGGTCGCCGCGGAAGTCGGCTTCTTCTAGTCCGCGCCGCTGGATCATGACGCCCCAGGACCCGTCGAGCACCAGGATGCGTTCCTTGGCCGCCGCGTGCAGGGCGGCGATCCGCTTAGAACGAGAAAGGGGGGGAGTCATTTACGCAACAGCCTTGGTTTCACGCACGCCCAGCACCCGGCAGATGGCATAGACCAGCTCGGCGCGATTCAGGGTGTAGAAGTGGAAGTCCGAGAAGCCCTCTTCCTGCAGGCGCGCGCAGGTCTCGGCGGCGATGGAGGTGGCCAGTAGCTTGCGGGTCTCGGGGTCCTCGTCCAGCCCGTCGAAGTGAGCCGCGAGCCAGTCGGGGATGGCGGCGCCGCAGGCCGCGCTCATCCGGCTCAGGCCCTTGAAGTTGGACACCGGCATGATGCCGGGAATCAGGGGGAGGGTCACGCCCGCCGCCCGCACCCGGTCGCGGAAGCGCAGGAAGGCCTCGATGTCGAAGAAGAACTGGCTGACCGCGCGGGTGGCGCCGGCGTCCACCTTGGCCTTCAGCACGTCGATGTCGTGGTCGATCGACGGGCTTTCGGGGTGCTTTTCGGGATAGGCGCCGACGGTGATATCGAAGCCGCCGACGCTGTTGATGGCGCGGGACAGTTCAGTGGCGTTGGCGTAGCCGTCGGTACGCGGGACGTAGGCGCCGCCGATGCCGTCTCCGCCCGGCGGGTCGCCGCGCAGGGCGACGATGTGGTCGACGCCGATGGCCTTGTAGCCCGCGATGACTTCATCGACCTCGGCGCGGCTGGCCTCGACGCAGGTCAGGTGGGCGGCGGGCCGCAGGGTCGTTTCGCTGATGATCCGCTGCACGGTGCGGTGGGTGCGTTCGCGCGTCGAGCCGCCCGCGCCATAGGTGACGGAGACGAAGGCCGGGTTCAGCGGCTCCAGCCGACGGATGGCGGACCACAGATTGGCCTCGGCCTCATCCGACTTGGGCGGAAAGAACTCGAAGGAGACGTTCACGGCGTTGTGGTTCGAACCGGCGCGCGCGACAGGGCCCAAGGGCGACAACAGCAGGGCGCGGGCTTCGGCCAAATTCAGCGAGGAAGCGGAGGAGGGGGCCATCAGGCGGTCTTTCGAGCAGAGGCGGAGGCGCGTTCGGCGGCCCAGATGTGGACGGTCAGGCCTTCGGTGTCGGGCGGCAGGGCGACCGGGGCGTCGGCGGTCAGGCCCGCCTTTGTCAGCCATTCCTGGATTTCATCGTCGGCGAAGCCCAGGCGGCGGTGTTGATGCTCTTCGCGCAGATGCTCCAGCTGGTGCGGGGCGAAGTCGACGATCAGCAGCTTGCCGCCCGGCATGACCAGACGCGCGGCCTCGGCCACGGCGGCGGCGGGGTCGGCCAGGTAGTGCAGGACCTGATGCACGATCACCAGATCGGCGCTGGCGTGGGGCAGGCGGGTCGAGAAGATGTCGCCGTGGCGCAACTCGACCTTGTCCAGCCCAGCCTTGGAGACATTGGCGCGGGCGATGTTCAGCATGTTCTGCGACAGGTCGAGCCCGACCGACATCTTCGCCTTCTTGCCGAACAGGGTCAGCATCCGGCCAGAGCCGGTGCCCAGATCGACGACCCGCTCGAACGGGCCGGGGCCTGCCGCCTGTTCAACGGCGGTTTCGACCGCCGTTTCGCAGACATAGAGGCTGCGCATCTGGTCCCACTGGGGCGCGACCTGTTCGAAATAGCGGGCGGCGTCGATAGCGCGCTCCTTGCGCACCTCGTCCAGGCGGCGGTGGTCGGCCTCGCCCTCGGCGTCGTCCAGCAGGTCCAGCACCGTGTCGATCAGGCGGCGCGACAGGGCGTCGTGCGACAGGCGGTAGAAGACTCGCGCCCCGTCGGGGAATCGTTCGATCAGCCCCGCGTCGGCCATCAGCTTCAGATGACGCGAGACGCGCGGCTGGCTCTGGTCCAGAACCCGCGACAGCTCCATGACCGACAGCTCCTCGGCCGCCAGCAGGGAAAGCACCCGCAAACGGGTCGGTTCGCCCGCGGCGCGCAGGGTTTCAACGGTCTGGTCAGCAGTCAGTGTCATGAGGTCGTATAAAGATATCCTTATACGATTATGCAAGCAAAATCTGACCGCGAGCGGGCCTAATGCGACGGTTAAGCCGCATAGATCATTCAGCTGCCCGTTAAATCGTGCAGATCAGATCGTGACGGGCGTTTTCAGCGGTTCGCCCGCGAAATGGGCCGACAGGTTCTGCAACAGCAGCATGAGCATCCCCTGCACCGCCTCGGTCGTGGCCCCGGCGGTGTGGGGCGTCAGCACGGTGTTCGGCACGGTGGCCCAGCGCGCGGCGTCGGTCGGCTCGGTCTCGAACACGTCCAGCGCAGCCCCGCCCAGCCGCCCGTCGCGCAGGGCGGCGATCACGGCGTCCTCGTCCACCAGCTGACCACGCGCGACATTGACCAGCAGGCCCGACGGCCCCAGCGCCTCGATCACTTCCGCCGAGATCAGGCCCCGATTGCTCTCGTCCGCGCGACAGGCGACGACCAGGACGTCCGCGGTGCGGGCCAGATCGAGCAGGCTGTCCGCGCGGGGCCAGGCGGCCTCTTTCGCGCGCGGCGCCCACCACTGGACGGTCATGCGCATGACCTCGGCGCGCCGGGCGATGGATTCGCCGATAGCGCCCAGGCCGACAATTCCCAGCGTCTGCCCGCCCATCGACGGGGTGATGGTCTTGGAGGCAGGGGTCCAGCCGCCGGCGCGAACCTGGCGGTCGCCCTCGGCGATCTGACGCCGCGCGGCCAGGATCAGCCCTAGGGCATGGTCGGCCACATCTTCGTGGTTGATGGCGGGGGCGTGGGTGACGGGCAGGCCGCGCGCGCGGCACCACTCGACGTCGATGCCGTCATAGCCCGAGGTGAAACAGGCGATCAGCGACAGGTTGGGCAGGCGCTCGATCAGGGCCTTGTCCAGTTCGAACTCGCCCGCCACGATCAGGACGCGCACGTCGTGCGCCGCTTCGATCGGCGGCCCCTCCCAGAAGCGATAGACGTCGTAGGCGCTTTCGAGAAAGACGCTGAGCGGCGCGAGGTGCCGCTGCATGATCAGGATGGCGGGGCGCTGGGTCATGGAGGGCAGACTAACCCTGTCTCGCGACTACGCCAGCCCCTCTCATTCACCCCATTTGCCGCTCATCCCGGCGGGAGGGGGGAGGGCGCAAGAAAAACGGCCCCCCGATGGTGTCGGAGGGCCGCTCGTCATTCTGGAAGTTCTATCAGCGACCGAACTTCTGGTGCTGGATACGCTTGGGAATGATGCTGTCCGCACCCAGGCGGCGCATCTTGTCCTGTTCGTAGGCTTCGAAGTTGCCCTCGAACCATTCCACGTGGCCGTCGCCTTCGAAGGCGAGGATGTGGGTGGCCAGACGGTCAAGGAACCAGCGGTCGTGGGAGATGACTACGGCGCAGCCGGCGAACTCCTCCAGAGCCTCTTCGAGGTTCTGCAAGGTTTCGATGTCCAGGTCGTTGGTCGGTTCATCGAGCAGGATCAGGTTGCCGCCCGAGGCCAGGGTCTTGGCGAGGTGGACGCGGTTACGCTCACCGCCGGACAGTTGGCCGACCTTTTTCTGCTGGTCGCCGCCCTTGAAGTTGAAGCTGCCGACATAGGCGCGGGTGTTGATCTCGCGCTTGCCGACCATCATCACGTCGGTGCCGCCCGAGATGGCCTGCCAGATGGTTTCGTCCGGCTTCAGGTCGTCGCGCGATTGGTCGACATAGGCCAGCTTGACCGTCTCGCCGACCTTGATGGTGCCGCCGTCGGGCGTTTCCTGGCCGGTGATCAGCTTGAACATGGTCGACTTGCCGGCGCCGTTGGGGCCGATGACGCCGACGATGCCGTTGGGCGGCAGCTTGAAGGTCAGGTTGTCGAACAGGACCTTGTCGCCATAGGACTTCTTCAGGCCCTCGACTTCCAGAACGACGTTGCCAAGGCGCGGGCCAGGCGGGATCTGGATGTGGGCGTGCGTCTGGGCGCCGCGCATCGATTCCTGCTCGTCCACCATCCGCTCATAGGCGGCCAGACGGGCCTTGGACTTGGCCTGACGGGCCTTGGCGCCCGAACGGACCCATTCCAGTTCGCGGGTAAGGGCGCGCTGGCGGGCTTCGGACTCCGAGTTCTCTTGAACGACGCGCTTCTGCTTGGCTTCCAGCCACGAAGAGTAGTTGCCCTCGTGCGGGTGGCCCTTGCCGCGGTCCAGTTCCAGCGTCCACTTGGTCACCAGGTCCAGGAAGTAGCGGTCGTGGGTCACCAGGATGACGCAGCCGGGGAAGTTCTCTAGGTGGTGCTGCAGCCAGGCGACGGATTCGGCGTCCAGGTGGTTGGTCGGTTCGTCGAGCAGCAGCATGTCGGGCTTGGACAGCAGCAGACGGGCCAGAGCCACGCGGCGCTTTTCACCCCCCGACAGGTTGGTGACTTCCCAGTCGTCCGGCGGGCAGCGCAGGGCGCCCATGGCCATCTCGATGCGGCTGTCGATGTCCCAGACGTCGCCGGCGTCGATCTTCTCCTGGAGGGCGGTCATCTCCTCCATCAGCTCGTCGGTGTAGTTTTCGCCCAGTTCGTTGGCGACTTCGTTGAAGCGGTTGACCCACTGCTTCTCTTCGCACCACGACTCGACGTTCTGGCGGACGTTCAGGCTGTCGTCGAGCTTGGGTTCCTGTTCCAGGTAGCCGCGCTTGATGCCGTCGGCGGCGCGGGCTTCACCCGTGAACTCGGTGTCCAGGCCGGCCATGATCTTCAGCAGGGTGGACTTACCCGAGCCGTTGACCCCGACGACGCCGATCTTGGCGTCGTTGTAGAAGCTCAGCCAGATGTTCTCGAAGATCTTCTTGCCGCCGGGGAAGGTCTTGGTCAGACCCTGCATCTGGAAAATATATTGCTGCGCCATGAGGTGCGGTTTCGCCCTGTCGTCTGATCTGATGGGGAGGTTGGCGCGGGATGTAGCCGTCGCGGACCCTTTGAGCAAATCTCTAGACGTAACGCGGGGCGGTTTGAAGGCGCTGCATCCGTTCGCGCCCGCCACGGCCTCTACTCCTCAGCCCGCTGGGGGCAGGGGAGCGAGGTTCATGAAATCACGGTCGATGGGGGCGCTGCTGGCGGCGGCGCTGGTCTGCGCCGCTGGCGAGGCGAGCGCGCAGGACCGCGCGGCCTTCGGCGCGGCGCTGGACGCCTTTGCGAGCCGGGCGATGCAGCGGGTCGAGGCGGCGCCCGGTCTGGCCGTCGCCGTGGTGGACGAGCGCGGGCTGGTTCACGCGGCCGGCTTCGGCGTGGCGGACGTGGCGACGGGCGCCGCCGTGACGACGGAGACGCGATTCTACATCGCCTCGGCCACCAAGAGCTTCACCGCCCTGTCGCTGGCCGCCATGGCGCGACGGGGCGAGGTGGATCTGGACGCGCCCCTGGCCGACTGGGCGCCGCCGTCCGGCGTGCCGGCGGACATCGCCGCCCGGATCACCCTGACCGACTTGCTCAGCCACCGCTCGGGCGTGGACAATGACCCCATCGCGTTTCGTGTCGCCTATTCCGGCGACTGGACGCCCGAGGTCCTGTGGCGGCTGACGGCGGAGACGCGACCGCGCGCCACCCCCTACGGCCAGTTCGTCTATGCCAACGCCGGCTACAACCTCGCGACCGTCCTGAGCGAGCGTCGCTGGGGCCGCGATTGGCGCGACATGGTGGAGGACGAGGTGCTGACGCCGTTGGGCATGACCGCCACGACGGCGCGCATCGACACGGCGCGGGCGTCGGGCGCCGTGGTCGCCGCCGGTCATTTCGGGCGCATCCCCGGCCAGCCCGAGCGGTCGCCGCTGCAAAAGACCGATGCGACGATGCAGTCGGCGGGCGGCCTGATCTCCACGGCGAACGACATGGCGCTCTGGCT
Organism: Brevundimonas sp. P7753; assembly: GCF_013386595.1. Classification (NCBI taxonomy): domain Bacteria; kingdom Pseudomonadati; phylum Pseudomonadota; class Alphaproteobacteria; order Caulobacterales; family Caulobacteraceae; genus Brevundimonas; species Brevundimonas sp. P7753. Next base: position 50,552 of record NZ_JACARP010000006.1, read on the forward strand.
GGAGGCGCAGATCAACGACGGTCGGGTCGGCGGGCGACAGGTGTTTCCGGCGGGGCTGGTCGCCTCGACCCACGTCTCGCAGGTGGCGCAGGAAGCGACCTTCGGCCCCTATGTCCGCACCGGCTATGGTCTGGGCTGGCAGGTCGGGCGCTATGGCGACGACGCGTTGATCCACCACTTCGGCAACTTCTCGGGTTCGCGCGCCCATGTCTCCTTCATGCCCGAACGGCGTCTGGGCGTGGCGGTGATGGTCAACGAAGACGCCTTCTCCGGCGATCTGGCCGATGTGGTCGCCAACTACGCCTATGACTGGTTCGCCGGCCTGCCCGACATCGATACGGTTTACGACGCCAGGCTCGACGCCCTGATCGCTGAGCGCGACCGTCGCCGCACCGGCATTGCAGGCGCCGTGGAGGCGCGGGCGAACCGGGCGCGCACCCTGTCGCTGCCGAACGCCGCCTATGTCGGCGACTACGTCAATCCGGCCTATGGAAGCCTGACGATCCGCGAGACTGGCGACCGGCTGTCGGTCGCCATAGGCGTGCAGCAGGCTGTGGCCGACTACCTGACCGAGCCAGAGGGGCTGCGCGTCGAACTGACCCCGTTCCGAGGCGAAGGCGTCGTGTTCAAACTGGACGCGGACGGTCGCCCCGCCTCGCTGGTCTATCAGGATGCGGTGTTCGTGCGGAACTAGGGCTTGGCGGGCAGGACCGCCTTCAGCGCCCGTGTGAAGCCGCGTGGCGCGACCGTCAGGTGGTCCTCGTCGTTCAACACTTCGCTGGTCAAGGTCAGGCTCGGATAGGCGCGCGACCGGAGGCGCTCCTCGAAACGAGCGTTGTCTCCGACCATGTCATAGCGGGTGTTGAGGCGACCTGACCCCGGAAACTCGTACTGGCCGATATACATATGGACCCGCGCCGGAAGGTCGGTGTGGGCGCGGGCATAGTCAGCTTCAGTCTGCATCATGGCGTGATCGCCGAACCAGAAGGACGGACTGCCCAGAATATAGCCATCGAACAGCTCCGGTTCGCTGAACAGGATCTGGGCGCCCAGCAGCCCGCCATAGGAATGGCCCAGCAGGATGCGGCGCGCTGGGTCCGCCCGGAAGCGGTCCTCAATGAAGGGGAGGGCCTGAGTCTTCAAATAGGCCTGATAGGCGACGCCGCCGCCCGTGCGGTCATTGATACGGACGGGGGTGTAGTCGCGTGTGCGGCTGCTCATGCCGCCTTCCCCCACCGCGTAGGACAGGCCGACCAGGATGAACTCCTCGATCACCGGACCATCCAGATTCACCCGCCGGGCGATCTGGCGAATGATGGGAAAGGCGTAGTCGGCGTCGGTGACATAAAGGACCGGATAGCGGCGGTTGGGCTCGGCCTCATAGCTGGCGGGCAGGCTGACGAAGACCTCGTAGTTCCGGCCCGAGACGGGGTCGGGCACCGACCAGACCTGGGTTCCTTTCAGCACATAGGGCGCGCCGTCGGCGGCGGATTCGGCGGTGGTTTGAGCGTCCGCCCGTTCGCCGCAGCCCGCAGCGAGGCTCGCCGTCAGCAGAATCGTCGCCAGTCCCAATGCCCGCATGGAGGCCCCCTCAAGCTTCACCAGAAGGGCAGACTTCAGGGCGAATGCGGCGTTGAAAGGGCGATCAGGCGTAGTTGAAGCTGATCGAGATGCGCTGTTCCTCGGCGCGGTTGGCCGGGACCTCGTGGCGCAGCCAGCTTTCCCACATCAGGATCGTGCCCGAGGCGGGCTTCAGATAGACGAAGGGCTTCTCGGCCTCGGTCGCCTCGGCGGTCAGGCCGGGGCGGGCCATCATCATGACCAGGCGCGGGTCCTCGATCTTCAGCGACGAAGCGCCGTCGGGCACATGGACGTAGATGGTGCCGGAAATGATGGCGTGCGGGTGGATGTGCCCGGTGTGGCCGCCGCCTGGCATCAGGACATTGACCCACAGATTGTCCAGCTTGGGCTTGCGCGCCAGATCGAAGTGCAGGGCCTTGGCGTAGGCGGCGGCGTGCTTGTCCAGCAGCCGCTTCAGCTCGGCGAACTCGGGGAAGCGGTTCGGCAAGTCGTTGATCGAGCCGTAGGAGGTGTAGCCCGGATAATGGTTGGTCTTGCACCACGCGATCCCGGCCTCGTCCTCCTCGGCCATGACCAGGCAGAGGTCGAGGATTTCCTCGTGCAACTCGGCCCAGCCGGGCGCGGCGGCCAGCGAGGCTTCGTACACTTGGGTCGGGAAGAGAGGGCGCAGGGACATGGGGCGGTCATAGCCCTTCTCCCCTTGTGGGAGAAGGTGGCAGGCGGAGCCTGACGGATGAGGGGTCTTGCAACCGTCGGAGAGACCCCTCATCCGACCTCGCTTTGCTCGGCCACCTTCTCCCACAAGGGGAGAAGGGAAGGTTTAAAAAACCACCCCCGCTTCGCCGCGCAAGATCGCCTCGGCCTCGGGGCTGTGCTTGGCGTCGGTGCGGTCGTGCAGGATCAGGGGCGGCAGCAGACGCAGCGGCGCCTTGCCGGTCTTGATGGCCTGGACCAGGACCCGCTTGGCGGGCTGGTCGGCGTAGGGATGGATCGGGCGGATGGCGAAGGAGCCGGCTTTCTCGCCCAGCAAGGCCAGCAGGTCGGCCAGACGGTCGGCGCGGTGGATGACCACGATCTTGCCGCCCTCGCGCACGGCTTTCAGCAGGAAGCCGGTCCAGGCCTTCAGTCCATCGTCGGCCATCCAGGCGCCCATCTTGCCGGGACCGGGCGGCCGCAGCGCGCCGGGGTCGTCGAAGAAGGGCGGATTGCTGACGGCCCAGTCGAAGGTCGGCAGGTCCAGCGCGCGAAAGCCCTGCGCCACGTCGCCGCTGACGATAGTCGTGCGGTCATCGACGCCGTTCAGGACGGCGTTCTGGCGCGCCAGTCCGGCGGCGGTCAGGTCGCGCTCCAGCCCGGTCAGGGCGACGCCGGGACGTCGGGCGGCGACCTGCATCAGCACCGCGCCCGCGCCGCAGCCCGCCTCGATCAGCCGTTCGCCCGGTTTGGCGTCCACAGCGGCGGCCAGCAGGGCGGCGTCCATGCCGGCGCGATAACCCTTCACAGGTTGGCGCAGACGCACGCGACCGCCCAGAAGGGCGGATTCCGCTACATCCGCTGCGGCGGTAAGGGTTGACCCGGCTTGACCCATCATGACGCCGCCACCATTGTGCGCCGCATCGCGTTCGAGCAAGCGGATGCGTGTGATTTCCGGGCGAATCTCCCCCTTCGCCCCCTGAGTTGAAAGAGATTTTCGTGGACGCAGCTCTCGTCGCCGCTCCCCGCCCCAAGGGCGATGTGGACGCTCTTGTTCGTCTGGCGAAGGACGACATGGCGGCGGTTGACGCCCTGATCATCGCCCGGATGCAGTCCGACGTGCCGGTGATCCCCATGCTGGCCGAGCATCTGATCTCGGCGGGCGGCAAGCGCCTGCGCCCCCTGCTGACCGTCGCCGCCGCCCGCGCTGTCGGGACACGGGGCGACATCGCCGCCGCCACGAAGCTGGCCGCCTCGGTCGAGTTCATCCACACCGCCACCCTGCTGCACGACGACATCGTCGACGGCTCGGAAATGCGGCGCGGCAAGGTGGCGGCGCATCTGATCTGGGGCGCGGCCTCGTCGGTGCTGGTCGGCGACTTCCTGTTCGCGCGCGCCTTTGAACTGATGGTCGAGACGGATTCCCTGCGCGCCCTTGGCATCCTGGCCACGGCGTCCAGCGTCATCGCCGAGGGCGAGGTGCTGCAACTGACCCGCGCCCACGACCTGAACCTGGATCAGGCCACCTATCTGCAGATCATCCGCGCCAAGACCGCGGAACTGTTCGCCGCCGCCGCCGAGTCGGGCGCGGTGGGCGCGGGCGCGACCGAGGAACAGGTCAAGGCGCTGCGCGACTACGGTATGGCTTTGGGCATAGCCTTCCAGCTGGCCGACGACGCGCTTGATTACGGCAGCGACACGGCGACGCTCGGCAAGAACGCGGGCGACGACTTCAATGAGGGCAAGGCCACCCTGCCGCTGCTGCTGGCCGTCCAGCGCACCAAGGGCAAGGAAGACCTGTTCTGGGACCGCGTCATCACCAAGGGCGAACGCACGCCCGAGGATTTCGTCCGGGCGCGTGAACTGATCCTGGGGACGGGCGCGGTCGAAGCCACGCTGGACGCCGCCGGCGACTATGCCGACCGGGCCAAGGCGGCGCTGTCGGTCCTGCCGGCCAGCGACTGGCGCTCGGCGCTGGAAGATCTGGCGGACTTCGCGGTCAGCCGCGCGGCCTGATGTTGCTTGGGCTCGTCATCGCGGGGATGCTGACGGCGGCCCCGCAAGACCTGCCGCGATTCACCATGACGCCTGAACCCGGCGACGCGCTGAAGGCCGAGCTCTTTCGCCTGACGCCGGGCGATCCCGAGGCCCAGGCCCGTCTCCTGCTGGGCGCAGATGAGGGCGAGGTCGAGGCTTTCAGCGTTCACGCTTCCGGCCCCCTGATGATGATGTATCGCGAGGCCGTCGGTCCGGCGGGCGGGCTGGTGCTCTACGCCGGGCCCGAAGCCGAACATAAGCCTGACGCCGCCTGCCTTCTGACGCGCAACCCTGACGGTGAACACAACAACGCGCAGCGTGCGACGGAGTGGTGCCTGTCCTTCATCCTGAAGACGGCGCCGACGTTGAACATTCCGCCGGCGCCGCTCTAGGCGGTTCTTACTTCAGCGACGCGCAGAACTTCTGGATGCGGCGGCAGCCTTCTTCCAGCACAGCTTCCGAGGTGGCGTAGCTGATGCGGAAATAGGGGCTGAGACCGAAGGCGGCGCCCTGAACCACGGCCACGCCTTCCTGATCCAGCAGTTCTGCGGTGAAGACCTCGTCGTCGGTGATGACCACGCCCGACGGCGTCGTCTTGCCGATCACGCCCTCGATCGAGGGATAGACGTAGAAGGCGCCTTCAGGTTTAGGGCAGCGGATGCCCTCGGCCTGGTTCAGCATCGACACGACCAGGTCGCGACGCTTCTCGAAGGCCGCGGAGCGTTCGGCCAGGAAGTCCTGCGGGCCGTTCAGGGCCTCGACGGCGGCCCACTGGCTGATGGACGACGGGTTGGAGGTCGTCTGGCTGGCGACCTTGCGCATCAGATCGATCAGCGCCTTGGGACCGCCCGCGTAGCCGATGCGCCAGCCGGTCATGGCATAGGCCTTGGACACGCCGTTGCAGGTCAGGGTGCGGTCGTAGAGGTCGGGCGCTACCTGGGCGATGGTGACATATTCAAAGTCGCCATAGACGAGGTGCTCATACATGTCGTCGGTCAGAATCCAGACCTGCGGATGCTTGCGCAGCACCACGGCCAGGGCTTCCAGCTCGGCGCGGGTATAGGCGGCGCCGGTCGGGTTCGACGGCGAGTTGAGGATCAGCCACTTGGTGCGCGGCGTGATGGCGGCGTCCAGCACCTCGGGGCGCAGCTTGAAGCCGTCGGCTTCCTCGCCGATCACGGTGACGGGTTCGCCGCCGGCCAGCAGCACCATGTCCGGGTAGGAGACCCAGTAGGGCGCGGGGACGATGACCTCGTCGCCGGGGTTCAGGGTGGCCACGAAGGCGTTGAAGATCACCGGCTTGCCGCCCGAGGCGACGTGAATCTGGTTGGTTTCGTAGGTCAGGCCGTTCTCGCGCGCAAACTTGGCGACAATGGCGGCCTTGAGCTCGGGCATGCCGTCGGCGTCGGTGTACTTGGTCTCGCCGCGCTTGATGGCCTCGATGGCCGCCGCCTTGATGTTGTCGGGCGTGTCGAAGTCCGGTTCGCCGGCGCCCAGGCCGATGACGTCGCGGCCTTCGCGTTTCAGTTCCCGGGCCCGGGCGGTCACGGCCAGGGTGGCCGAAGGCTTGACGCGGGCGAGGGCGGAGGACTGAAGGCTGGACATGACTATCCCGTCTGGTGGATGTGGTGAGAGCCGGGGAGGCGAGGCTTGATACGCAACCCTGAGAAGGCGCACAACGTTTGTGCGTCTTTCGGACGATCAAAAGGCGATTTGGGCGAAATTAATGCGGCGGATCGTCGATTTTCTGCTGAATATGGAGGCGCAGCGGTGGCGCACCCTACTGGTCAGCCTGCTGCTGCTCGGTGGAATCATCGCCCTGTTCGCCTTCGGCAAGGCCCACTTCACCCTCGGCGCTGAAGAGAAGCTGGAGGCCTGGCTTGAGGGCTACCGCGTCGGGCCCTGGGGGCTGGTCGCGGCCATCGTCGTCTTCACCCTGTCGGCCTTCATCGGCATACCGCAGTTCATCCTGATCGCCGCCTGTGTGGTGGCGTTCGGGCCGTGGTTCGGTTTCCTCTACAGCTGGATCGCGACCGTGGTGTCGGCGGCCGTCACCTACTGGCTGGGGCGCGGCCCTACGGCGCGGGCGCTGGAGCGGTTTGGCGGCGGCGTGACCGAGCGATTGAAGAGGTTTGTCGGGCGCAACGCCTTTTCCGCCAGCTTCATCATCCGCAACGTGCCGTCGGCGCCCTTCATCGTCGTCAACATGGCGTTTGGCGCGGTGCGGGCCTCGTTTCCGGGGTTTCTGGCCGGGTGCGCGTTGGGCGTCCTGCCCAAGACCGCCCTGGTCGCCTTCTTCGGCGGCTCCTTCATGGCGGCGGTGTCGGGCGACGGAGTGTGGACCTCGCTGATCCTGGCCGGGGTCGCGGTGGTCTGGCTGGCGCTGATGATGGCCGTGCGCGAGGTCGTCAAGCGGCGTGAGGCGGCGCGGACGGACTGACCCGATTTCGCGGTCCGCCGACGTTCACCTAATGGGCGACACGCAAGCCCGGCCCATCGGATCGAGCAGAGGGGGCAAGCGGGGCCGGAAAAGCTTGAGCGGACGGGCTTTCAAGCCTTGCTGTGACAAGGCTGTGATCGGTGAGTCATAGGCGCTTGCAATCGACGCGCCATGCGGGCAAACGGGCCTGTAGTCGGCTAGGCGAGGACGATCAGGACGGTTCGGCGCACATGGGTGCGCGGGGGCGGGGCATCGCCAGAGCAGACAAACAAGACTCACGCCCTAGCAGGCCCGAACAAGCGGTAACCGACGCCCATGCTTTCACCCCTCTTCGGCATGTTTTCCAACGACATCGCGATGGATCTCGGGACCGCCAACACCCTGATCTACATGCGCGGCAAGGGCATCGTCCTGAACGAGCCGTCGGTTGTCGCCCTGCGCAACGTCGGCGGTCGCAAGATCGTTCACGCCGTCGGTCTGGAAGCCAAGCAGATGCTGGGCCGCACGCCCGGCCACATGGAAGCCATCCGTCCGATGCGCGATGGGGTCATCGCCGACTTCGAAGTCGCCGAAGAGATGATCAAGCACTTCATCCGCAAGGTTCATAACCGCAAGGGCTTCGTGAACCCCAAGATGATCGTCTGCGTCCCCTCGGGCGCCACGGCCGTCGAACGCCGCGCCATCAATGATTCCTGCCTGAACGCCTCGGCCCGCCGCGTCGGCCTGATCGACGAGCCCATGGCCGCCGCCATCGGCGCCGGCCTGCCGATCCACGAGCCGACCGGCTCGATGGTCGTCGACATCGGCGGCGGCACGACCGAGGTGGCCGTCCTGTCGCTGTCGGGCATCGTCTATTCGCGTTCGGTCCGCGTCGGCGGCGACATGATGGATGACGCCATCATCAGCTACATGCGCCGCAACCATAACCTGCTGATCGGCGAAACGACCGCAGAGCGCATCAAGAAGGACATCGGCACCGCCCGTATCCCGGCCGATGGCGAAGGCTTGTCGATCGAGGTCAAGGGCCGCGACCTGATGCAGGGCGTGCCGCGCGAAGTGAAGATGAGCGAGCGTCAGGCGGCTGAAGCCCTGGCGGAGCCGGTCTCTCAGATCGTCGAGGCCGTCAAGGTCGCCCTGGAAGCCACGCCGCCGGAACTGGCCGCCGACATCGCCGACAAGGGCATCATGCTGACGGGCGGCGGCGCTCTGCTGCGCGGCCTGGACGTTGAGATCCGCGACCACACCGGCCTGCCGGTTCAGGTCGCTGACGATCCCCTGTCCTGCGTCGCCATCGGCTGCGGCAAGGTGCTGGAGCACCCGTCGTGGATGAAGGGCGTCCTCGAGTCCTCGCTCTGAGGCTGACCAGCCTGTCGTGACGACCGTCTTCTTCAGGGAATCGGTTTTTGCGATAGGCTCTCACCGCTGGCGGGACTGATCCCGCCGGTCCTGGATCTCTAAGTAGGAAGGCTGGCCGTGGCGTTTCGCGACGGACCGTTCGAGAATCTGAAGGTGCCGCTGGCCTGGACGGCTGCGGTCGTGGTCATCGTCGGCATCGTCGGCGCGGTCATGCTTCTGCTTGGCGACAGCCGGGGACAGTCAACGCCTGAGGGCTATGGTCCTGCCCGTGCCGGCTTCGAGGCCGGGGCCGCCCCTGTCGGGGGGGCGCTGTCCGCGCCCGTCCGCTGGACCGGCAACGCCGTCGACTACGTCAAAGGCTATTTCTTCGCCGTGTCGGAGAATCGGCGTCTGCGGCAGCAGGTCGTCGAACTGAGCGCCTGGCGCGATGACGCCCTGGCGCTGAAGAACCTCAACGGCCGCTACGAACAGATGCTGGGCGTCAAGACCGAGCCGCCGGTGCCGATGGTGACGGGTCTGGCCATCACCGACGCGCGCGGCCCCTTCGCGCGGTCGCGTCTGCTGAACATCGGCGCGGCCAAGGGCGTCCGCGTCGGCAACCCTGTGCTGAGCGAGCATGGCCTGGTGGGCCGCATCATGGGCGCGTCCTCGGGACACAGCCGCATGCTGCTGCTGACCGACGTGGCCTCGCGGACGCCGGTTCTGGTCGAACGCACCGACGCCCGCGCTATGCTGACCGGCGACGGCAGCGGCAGTCCGCGTATGGATTACGTGCGGGGCGCCGGGTCCATTCAGGAAGGCGACCGGATTCTGACGTCCGGCGACGGCGGCGGGTTCCCGCGCGGCCTGCCTATCGGCATCGCGGCCAAGGGCGTCGACGGGAGCTGGCGCGTGAAGCTGTTCAGCGACCGCAGCGCCATCGACTACGTCCGGGTGTTGCTGTTCCAGGACTTCAGCCAGCTGGCTGATCAGAACGCCCTGAACGCGCCGCCGCTGGCCAGCCTGGCCGCGGCGCCGCCGCCGACCCCGGCCCAGGCCGCCGTCATTCAGGACGTGGCCACGCGCCGCGCCGCCGCCGCCGCCGCGACCGCCGAACGGGTGCGCGCCGCCAACGCCGCTCCGCCGCCGGCGCCGGTCGCCGCGCCGGTCGCCGCCACAACGGCTCCGGCCTCACCGACGACCCGTCCCGCTGCGGCGCGTCCGACGACGGCTCAATCGCGGCCTGCCGCGTCCAGGCCGATTGCCCCGGCGCCGGTTCAGCCCGCCGCTACGCCTGAGGCCGAGCCCACGCCTGCGGGAGCGGCAGAGTGAGACGGGCGATCACGGTCCGCGTCGTCGGCCCGCTGCAATGGATCATCTATCCGGCCCTGTCCGCGATCGCCGTCACCATCCTGCTGGCGATCCCGTTCCGGCTGTTTGGGCTGAACCTGCCCGAGCCGGTGCTGCCGATGGTGCTGGCCTTCGCCTGGCCGCTGATCCGCCCGTCGATGCTGGCGCCCGCCGTCCTATTTGGACTGGGCCTCTTCCTGGATCTGTTCTGGGGCGGGCCGCTGGGTCTGTGGCCGTTGAGCCTGATGGCCGTCTATGGCGGCGTCCTGCTGGCCTCGAACTTCATGGCGGGGCAGGCGACCATCGTCCTGTTCGCCCTCTATGTCGCCTCGACGGGGATGGCCTTCTTCCTGGCCTACATGATCACTACGCTGAGCCTGGGCAATGCGCCGAGCATCCTGGCCGTCATGGGGCAGGTCGTGCCGACGTTGCTGCTCTTCCCCTTGGCCGACTGGCTGATCCAGAGGTTTGACGACGCCGACGTGCGCTTCCGATGAGCAGCGAACCCCACATCTTCTTTTCGGACGTCAACGAGCGGCAGGGGTCCTTCCTGCGGCGGACCTTCCTGCTGGGCGGGGGGATGGCGCTGGGCACCACGGCCCTGGTCGCGCGGCTGGCTCAACTGCAGATCGTCAAGTCCGAGGAGTACGCCACCCTTGCGACCAACAACCAGTTCAACTTCCGTCTAGTCCCGCCGCCGCGCGGCCTGATCAAGGACCGCAACGGCGTCGTCATCGCCGGCAACCGGCCCAGCTTCCGCGTCCTGGTCGTTCGCGACGAGACCAAGGATCTGGATCAGACGCTGGATCTGCTGGGCCAACTGCTGCCTGACACGCTGGAGCGTCGCCGCACCATCATCCGCGAGGTCAACGCCGCGCCGCGCTTCTCGCCGGTGCCGGTCAAGAGCGATCTGACTTGGGAAGAGTTCTCCAAGGTCAATCTGCACGCCGCCGAGCTGCCCGGCGTCATGGCCGACATGAACGAGGCTCGCTACTATCCGTTCGGCGGGGCCTATGCCCATGTGATCGGCTATGTGGCCAAGGTGTCGGACCGCGACGTCAAGGCGATCCGCGACAAGGGCGAGCAGCCGCCCTCCATCCTGTTCAATCCGGGGTTCCGTATCGGGCGCCAGGGCATCGAAAAGGCGCTGGACACTGATCTGCGCGGCGTCGCCGGCGGCAAGCGGGTCGAGGTGGACGCCCGAGGCCGGGTGGTCGCCGAGGATGCGGCCGGGTCCAGGGCGGCCGTTCAAGGCTCCGAGGTCTTGCTGACCCTCGACAACGACGTCCAGAACCGCGCGCTGGAGGTCTTTGGCGAGGAATCCGGCAGCTGCGTCGTCATGGATGTGCGCAACGGCGACATTCTGGCCATGGTCTCCTCGCCGTCGTTCGATCCGAACCTGTTCGTGTCCGGCGTGCCGTCGAAGGTCTATCGCGCCTTGGCCGACTATGAGCGGCGCCCGCTGCTGGACAAGGCGCTGGGCGGGACGTTTGCGCCGGGCTCGACGTTCAAGCCGATCGTCGGTCTGGCGGCCATGAAGCGGGGCTGGGACCCGAACCGCCGCGTGGTCTGCAACGGCAGCTTCTTCCTGGGGCGGCGCTTCGCCTGCCTGGGGCGGCACGGCGCGCTGGACCTGCGCGGCGCGATCAAGGCCTCGTGCAACGTCTACTTCATGACCATCGCCACCGAGTTCGGGCCTGACGCCATCGCTGAAACCGCGCGGGACATGGGCTTTGGTCAGACCTTCGACATCGGGCTTCCCGGCCAGAAGGCGGGTCTCGTGCCGGACCGCGAATGGCGGCGTCGGAATCCGGTGCGCGGCGACGGCAAATGGTATCCGGGCGAGACGCCCAGCTATGGGATCGGGCAGGGCGCCCTGAACGTCAACGCGCTGCAACTGGCGGTCTATACGGCCCGTATCGCCAATGGTCAGAAGGCGGTGACGCCGCGGCTGATCAAGTCGGTCGGCGGAGTGGAGCAGACGGCGGGAGCGGCCTTTGCCGATCTGCCCTATGATCCGGCACTGCTGAAGGTGCTGCGCGACGGCATGGAGGCCGTGACCGATGTCGGCGGCACCGGCTTCCGCAACAGTCAGCTGGGGCTGGGCGCCGTCCGCATGGCGGGCAAGACCGGCACGGCCCAGGCCCAGAACTATGGGGCGGGGTCGCGCAAGGGCGCAGGCCGCCCCTGGGCCCAGAAGGACCACAACCTGTTCATCGCCTACGCTCCGACCGACAACCCGCGCTATGCCGTGTCGGTGATCGTCCAGCACGGCGGTCTGGGCGGCGGCACAGCCGGGGCCCCGCGCGCGCGCGAAGTGATGAAGGTGGCCCTGCTGAAGGACCCCGAGATCCGCGCCCGCATCGAACAGGCGGGCTTTGAAGCGCCCGAGGACGCCGGCGCCCGCGAGGCCGAAGCGCGCGGCGAACCCGTTGATGCGCTGCCGACCGATATCGCCGCGCCCCCGCCGGAGCCGACCCAGTGACTGCTTCCGCCCTGACCCGTCCCGGCGAACGCGACCGGATTTCCAGCAAGCTGGCGGAACTGGACTGGCGGGTCATCGGCCTGCTGTGCGTTCTGGCGGGCATCGGCACGGCCATGCTCTACTCCATCGCCGGCGGCAGCTGGTCGCCCTGGGCGTGGAAGCACCTGGTGCGTTTTTGCGTGCTGCTGGTCGCCATGATCGGTCTGGCCATGGTCCACCCGAAATGGTGGTTCCACGCGGCCTATCCGCTGTACGGTCTGCTGCTGTTCATGGTGCTGCTGATCGAGTTCACGCCGATGGGCTATGTGGCGGGGGGCGCCAAGAACTGGCTGAACCTGGGTTTCATCCGCATCCAGCCCGCCGAGTTCGTCAAGATCGGCCTCGTCCTGGCGCTGGCGCGTTGGTATCACGGCCATACAGCCCAGGACGCCCGCTGGTCGTGGAAGCTGATCTTCCCCCTGGGCATGATCGGCGTGCCCTTTCTGCTGGTGGCTAAGCAGCCGGACCTGGGCTCGGCCATGGTCATCGGCCTGACCGGGGCCGCCGTCATGTTCATGGCGGGCCTGAGCTGGCGCGTCATCGCCGCCGCCGCCGCAGCCGCCGTGGCCGTCATTCCGCCCTTCGTCATGTTCGTCATGCACGACTATCAGCGCAACCGCGTCCTGACCTTCCTGAACCCGGAAGCCGACCCGTCCGGCACCGGCTACAACATCATCCAGTCCAAGATCGCCCTGGGGTCGGGCGGCCTGCTGGGCAAGGGATACGGCCTGGGCAGCCAGAGCCAGCTGGAGTTCCTGCCGGAGCGGCACACCGACTTCATCTTCTCGACGGTGTCCGAGGAGTTCGGCTTCCTGGGCTCCTTCACCGTCCTGGCCTGCTATCTGGCCCTGATCCTGATTTCGTTGCGGATCGCGGCCCTGTCGCACAGCCATTTCGGTCGCATCAGCGCGGCGGGCATGACGGCCTTCCTGGCCCTGTTCGTGCTGATCAACGGGGCCATGGTCATGGGTCTGGCGCCCGTGGTGGGCGTGCCCATGCCGCTGCTGTCCTATGGCGGCTCGACCATGATGACGGTGATGATCGGCTTTGGCCTGATCCTGTCGACCCACGTCCACCGCTATGTCGAACTGCCGAAGGGGCAGGGGCTGTTCTGATCGCGGTTTCAGGCGTTAGGCTGAGACCATGACTGACAAAACACCCGAACCCGACACCATCCCCAAGGCCGACCCCGCTATGTTCTCGGACTGCGGGGATACACCCTGTCCGCAGCCGGTCATGGCCGACCCCAAGAACGAGGCGGCGGCCATGGCCGAGGGGGTGCGGATGCGTAACAATCCCGCCGAATGGGCCTTTGTCCGCCTGTCCAAGCTGATCGAGGAGTTCGAGTCCAAGCTGGACAAGGACGAGGAGATCGGCGCGCGCGTCGTCGGCCTGCCGGGCGAGGGGACGATGCAGATCGTCGATGTCGGCTTCTGGGGGCCGGACCTGATCATCTTCTTCGGGCGCAACCCGGATGGAAAGCCGGTGCGTCTGGTCCAGCACTACACCCAGATCAATGTGGTTCTGGCCGCGATCAAGAAGCCGGAGGCGCGTGAGGCGCGCCGCATCGGCTTTCAGCTCAATGAAATGGTGATGAAGACCAACCCGGAGGCGGGTTGATCTCAAGCGTCGGCGCTTCCGGCGGTCCCGGATAAGGGCTGCGCCCTTTCCGGGATGACGAAGAGGGGGCGCGACGGCGAGTTTAAAGCGTCGCCGCCCAGTCCGTGCCCTTGATCAGGCTGTCGATGATGCCGGGTTCGCTGGAGGCGTGACCGGCGTCGCCGACGATGTCCAGCCGGGCCTCGGGCCAGGCGCGGTGCAGGGCCCAGGCGCCCGAGATCGGCGTCACGACGTCAAAGCGGCCCTGAGCGATCCAGCAGGGGATGTGACGGATGGTGTCGATGTTCTCAAGAATCCAGTGCTCGCTGTCGAAGAAGCCGCCGTTGGTGAAGTACCAGTTCTCGATCCGGGCGAAGGCCACGGCGAACTCGGGGTCGGCGAACTTGTCCGGCTTGCCTGAAGGGCCTTGGAAGCTGACGGTCTCGCCTTCCCAGGTGGACCAGGCCACGGCGCAGCGGTTGCGCTCTTCCACGTCGTCGCCGAGCAGGCGCTTGTTGTAGGCGGCCATCAGGTCGCCGCGTTCGGCCTCGGGGATGGGGGCCAGGAAGCGCTCCCACGCGTCGGGGAAGATCATCGAGGCGCCGTCCTGATAGAACCAGTGCAGTTCCTTCTTCGTCAGCAGGAAGATGCCGCGCAGGATCAGGGCCAGGCAGCGGTCCGGGTGCTTGATGGCGTAGGTCATCGACAGGGTCGAACCCCAGGAGCCGCCGAAGACGACCCATTTGTCGATGCCCAGCTTCTCGCGCAGGCGCTCGATGTCGGCGACCAGATCCCAGGTGGTGTTGTCTTCCAGAGAGGCGTTAGGCCGAGACAGGCCGCAGCCGCGCTGGTCGAACATGACGATGCGGTATTTCGCCGGATCGAAGTAGCGCCGCATGCCCGGATTGACCGCGCCGCCGGGGCCGCCGTGCAGGACGATGACCGGAATGCCCTGCGGATTGCCGCTTTCCTCGTAATAGATCTCGTGGACGCTGTCGGTGGTCATCCAACCCGAGGCATAGGCCTCCAGTTCAGGGTAGAGGTCGCGGCGCAGGGTGTCGGTCACAGGAAATGCCATGTCAGGAAATTGAGGTTTTCAGATTGGACGGTCAGGCGTTGACGATGTGTGAGCGGAACGCCGCGATCGCCAGCACGATCCAGCCGGCGATCATCAAGACGCCGCCAACGGGCGCGACAGCGCCCATGACGGGCAGGCTGAGCAGGCCGATCATGGCCAGGGCCAGACAGAAGATCAGCCCGCCGCCGGCCGCCAGCCAGCCGGCGATGCGCGCGGTCTTGCCGCCCGTCGCCCATGTGGCGCAGACCACGGCCAGGACGGCGTGGACCATCTGATACTGGGCGCCCGTGGTCAGCAGGCTCTTGACCGCCGGCCCGGCGCCGTGAGCGGCGAAGGCGCCCAGCGCCACGGCCATGGCCCCGTTGAAGGCGGCGAAGACGAGCAGGTTGCGATCAAGTCTCATGCTTAATGTCTAGACCACAACCGGCTGTGAGTCTGCTATCGCAGCGGCGATGAAATCCGCCCCGCGCATGGCCCTGCAATACGTCCTGCTGTTTGGCGCCAGCGGCGTGACCCTGCCGTTCGCGGGCCTGTGGTTTCGCGAACAGGGGCTGAGCGGGGCCGAGATCGGCGCCTTGCTGGCCATCCCCATGCTGGGGCGGCTGGTCACGGGGCCCTTGCTGGCCGTCTGGGCCGATGGCTTCCAATACCGACGCACGCCTATCGCCCTGCTGGGGCTGGCCATGAGCCTCGGCTACGGCGGGGCCGGTCTGGTTCAGGGCTTTGCGGCCTGGGCCGTTTGTTGGTTCGTCGGCGCCACGGCGGCGGCGGCGCTGATCCCGTTGAGCGATGTGATGACCTTGCGGGTGGCCAGGCGCGACGGGTTTGCCTTCTCCCTGCCGCGCGGGTGCGGCTCGGCGGCCTTTGTCGTGGCCAATGTGGTCATGGGGATGCTGCTGACGCGGGCCTCGCCTGACGCGGTCATCCTCTGGATCGGCACGGCGGCGGTGTTGATCGCGGTGACGGCGTGGAGGCTGCTGCCTGCCGAGCCGGTCACGGACGGCCCGCGCGTGCCGGGGCTGGAGCGGTTCAAGGGGCTGGGGCGGCTGGTGGTCGATCCAGTCTTCATGACCGCCATATTCGCCGTCGGCGCGGTGCAGGCGGCGCACGCCTTCTATTACGGATTCTCGGCCATCGCCTGGAAGGCGCAAGGGATTCCCGAGAGCATGACCGGCCTGTTGTGGGCCTTCTCCGTCGTGGTCGAAATCGGCTTCATGTGGGTGGTCGAGCCGTGGCGGCGGCGGGTCGGGATCGGGCCGTGGCTGATGCTGTCAGTCGGGGCCAGCGCGGCGGTCGTGCGCTGGACGCTGATGGCCTTTTCGCCGCCGCTGTGGGCGCTGTGGCCGTTGCAGACCCTGCACGCGCTGAGTTTTGCCGCCACCTATCTGGCGGGGGTGCAGATCGTCGAACGCCTGTCGCCGCCTGACAGCCATACGGCGGCGCAGACCCTCAGTTCCGTGGTGTCGGCGGGGGTGCTGATCGGGCTGGCGACGGCGGCGTCGGGGCCGCTGTACGACGCCTTCGGCCTCAAGGGCTATCTGGCCATGGCGGCTCTGGCGGCGACCGGCGGTCTGGCCGGGCTGGTGCTGCAGTCGCGGCTGAAAGCCTAGGCGGCGTTCGGCCGGGGCAAAGGCGCCAGGTGGCGGGCGATGGCCGAGGCCGCCGTCTTGACCGCCTGCTGGACCTTGGCGTGCGGCGCGTCTGAGGGCGCGCGGATCAGGCCTATGGCGGGCGAGGCCGGGCCGTCCGGCAGATCGTTCAGGATGCGATACAGGATATAGCTGCCCGCATCCTCCTCGGCGTCCGAGGCGGCGACGGCGTTCAGGCCGACGGCGGTGAGGTCGCGCACGATCTCGGCGGCGGGGGCGGTGGCGCGAACCACGCCGGGGCCGGTGTGGTCCAGACGCTCGGTTCCGATCAGGCGCTTGTTCTCGGCGCGGGTCTGCAAGCGGAAGGCGCCGGGATGGAGGGTGTGGCCGACCAGAAGGACGGCGCCGCATTCGCCGCCGGCGATCATGGCGCTCAGTCGGGCGGCCAGGGCTTCGGCGGAGGCGTCGCCGGACACAGGCAGGGTGCGGGCGCCGACGGGGTTCCACGGATCGCCCGACAGGTCCTCGACAGGGTCCCAGGCGGTGAAGCTCAGGTCCCAGGCGCAGATGGCGATGGCGGGGCGTCGGTCGGGACGAGGCCCGGTATCGATATCCAGCAAGGAGTCCACCCGTGTGACACTAACGCGACAGCGACCGGGACGGTGCAGTCAAACCCGGCGGGAGGTCAAGCCCGCCGGGGTGAAATAAGGCGGCTTTGCGGCCCGTCAGGACAGGTCGCCGATGGCGGCGTCCAGCAGCATGAAGGCGCGGCCCTCGTCGGTGGCCAGCCGGCCCTGCACATTGTGGACGTCGCCATGGCGCGCGTGATCCGCCATCTCTTGCGCGAAGGCGCGGACATAGGCGTCGGCGTCGGCGCGCAGTTCGGCGTCGGCCAGGATGCGGCGCGAGACGCTGCGGACAGCCGCCGGGGCGACACGGCGAACGATCTGACGGGCGCGGTCCGGCTCCTGCGCCGACAGGGCGCGGGCGGCTTCCTCGATGCGGGCGCGAGGCAGCAAGGCGTTGGGATCGACGCCCATGCGGCGAATCGCGGCGGTGACGCGGTCAGCCAGGGCGGCGGCGTCGACCGGCGCAGCGAAAGGCGCATCCAGTTCCAGCGGCGCTTCATGGGCGTCCTGGTCGTGGTCGTTGGCCAGATCGCTCCAGTCCAGGGCCTCGTCCTTGGCAGGCGTCGGGGCGGGGACTGGGG
>NZ_JACARP010000059.1:0-41446 GCF_013386595.1 Brevundimonas sp. P7753
GTCGAAGATGGAGCCCCACAGCGAGGGTCGAGCGGCCTGAGGCGGTTTGACCGGAAGGGGCGCGGGGACCGGGGGCGCGGGCGGCAGGGCCGGATAGGTCATGGCCTCCGCCGTCGGCGCGGGCGCTTCCGACGCCTCTGGAAGCGGCGGCGCGGGTTCAGTCAGGCGCTGATCGGCGGCGGTCCACAGGATAGCCACGCCGAGCGCCAACAGCAAAAGGCCGATCCCCGCGCCGATGGCCGAGCCCAGCAGGATGCGGTTCAGATCATTGGCGGCGGGCGAACTCATGAGGCCCTAGGCCTAACATCGAACCGATGGACCGAGCCACCCCGCGAGCCGCCGTCGGCGATCACACCTCAGACAGCGGCGTCGAACAGGGCGTCGCGGGCGATGTCGGGTTTCAGCATGGGGAAGAAATGCGTTCCCCCGGCCACGGTCTCGACCGCCACATGGGACAGACCTCTCGGCGCGGCGGACACGGCGCAGGTGGTGCCGGTCTCGGCCTTCAGGATGCGCACGGGCCGCCCCAGCCGCTTCATCGCGCCCCAGGGATCATTGGCCTGGGCGCCGTAGTTGGATGCCTCCCACGTGGGCGCGCAGGTCAGGACCAGCCCCTGATCGGTCTCGATCAGGCCGTCGGACAGATAGTCGGCCAGCACCATGTCCGGCCAGCCCTGGAAGGCGCCGCGTCCGCGATAGGCGTTCAGCGCCTGCTCGCGACTGTCGAACAGGGCGCGGCGCTTCAACGCCCCGCGCACCATAGGATTGTTCGCCGCCACCCGTCCGACCACAGGCAGGTTCAGGGCGAAGGCCATGGGGCGGGGCCAGACGACGGGGTCCATCATCACCAGACCGGACACCCGCTCGGGCCGTTCGGCGGCGGCCAGAAGGGCGCTGGCGCCGCCGAGCGAATGGCCCGCCATCACAACGGGCGGCCCGTCGATCGCGTCGAGCAAGGCCGCCAGATCATCACGATGATCGCCCCAGCAGCGCCGTCCCTCGACCACCGCCGGCAGACGGCTCCGGCCGTGACCGCGCAGGTCGGGGGCCCAGATGCGCAGCGACCCGCCCAGCGGCTGCAGCAGGGTGCGATAGGTGGCGGCGTTGAAGCCGTTGGCGTGGACAAAGACCAGGTCGACCGGGCGCTTGGGATCGCCGAAGTCCAGCACGGCCATGTCGCCGTCGCCCCAGCGGTTGCGAATGGGAACGGTCAGGCGACGCGGCGGCGACAGGGCGGCGGCGTCCATCGTCAGGCCGCGATACGACAGGCCGGGCAACGGCCGTGCCCTTCGATGGTGGTGCGTTCGATGGCGTAGCCGGCGGCGTGGGCGGCCTCGGCGAAGGCGTCGCCGCCCGCCACGGCGACCTCTTCGGTCGCGCCGCAGCAGTCGCAGATCAGGAAGGCCGCGGCGTGGGCCGGGGCGTCCCCGGCGGCGGCGGTGCAGGCGACATAGGCGCTGATGGAGGCGATGCGGTGGACCACGCCCCGACGCTCAAGGAACTCCAGGGCGCGATAGACGGTCGGCGGCTTGGCGGCCTGGCCGTCCAGACCGTAGCGCGCGATCAGGTCATAGGCCTTGACCGGCTCGCCCGCCGCCAGCAGCAGTTCCAGCACGCGGCGGCGCGGGGCCGTCATGCGCTCGCCCTCGGCGGCGCAGCGCGCCTCGACCGAGACAATGGCCTGCTCGACCTCGGCGGGACCGGGTCGGCTGTCGGAATGATCGTGATCGCAAGCAAGGCCCATGCCTCACAGCTAAGGGCTCCGCCGCCGCACTGCAACCGGGTGCGCCGCCGCACGCCCCGCCGTCGCGGCCCCGCGTTCGTCGAACCAACGCGTTTGCGGCGCGTCCGACCATAGGCTAGAAGGCTCGACCTTTCTGTTCAGAGCCGATCCGACAAATCATGACCGACACCACGACCCAATCGTCCGGCCCGCTGTCCGGCACCGTCCTTTTCTACACCCAGCCGGAGCCGCTGTCGGCCGACGTGCACGGCAAGCTGGGCGTGACGCCCGCTGACAAGCCCTACGCCTTCGTCGCCCAGACCAACATCGTGCCGCTGACCGTGACCGAGTTCGCGCCCGCCGCCCTGTCCTACCCGGTCATCTTCGTCGGTGATCAGAAGCAGCCGGTCGCGGCCATGGGTCTGCGCCAGGGCGAGAACCTGTTCATCGAAGCCAACGGCGACGTGCGCCCCGAGGCCTACCTGCCGGCCTATGTGCGCCGCTATCCCTTCGTCTTCGCCAACGACGACGTCGAAAAGCGCATGATCCTGTGCATCGACCGCGCCGCCCCCTTCGTCAGCGAAGGCGGTGAAACCCCGCTGTTCGAGAACGGCCAGCCCAGCGCCTACGTCAACAATGCGATGGAGTTCTGCAACAACTTCGAGCAGGAGCGCCTGCGCACCGAATCCTTCGTCAAGCTGCTGACGGATCTGGACCTGTTTGAAACGCGTGAAGCCAACTTCACCCCGCGCAACGCCGACGGCTCGGCCGGCCAAGTGCAGAAGCTGGCCGAATACTACGCCGTCTCGGAAGACAAGCTGAAGGCCCTGCCGGTCGAGAAGCTGGCCGAACTGCGCGACAACGGCGCCCTGGGCCAGATCTACGCCCACCTGGTGTCGCTGCTGGGCTGGGATCGTCTGATCGCCATGGCCTTCGCCCGCGCCGCCGCGACGCCGGTTGCGGCGAACGCCTAAATTTTTAGGGGCCTACCGCGCTTGCGCGCTACTTGAGGCCCGGTTGAAGCCAAAGATGAAAAGCCCCGCTGGCGACAGCGGGGCTTTTTTCTTGGGCCGTGTTTTAGCGCCGAGCGACCAGGGCGCGGGTCAGGCAGGAAAAGACCAGCCGACCGGCCTCGTCCAGCAGGTCCTGCTGGGCGATGACGATGCCCTTTTCGTCGCCGACCGGGTCCTTGCCCATGATGGTCAGCCGGCCGCGCAGCAGTTCGCCCGGCGGCGGATTGCGCAGGAAGCGCAGGCCGTCGATGGCCAGGGTCTTGGTCCCGGCCCAATGACCGGACTTTTCCGCCGAGAGCCGACTCCACAGGGCGTAGACCAGGGCGTCGGGCGCGCCGTAGGCCACGTCCCAGCCCGGGGCGAAGCGTTCGGCGAAGACGTCCAGCGCCCCGGCGTCCACGGCGCAGGCGCCCAGGGGGATGACCTGACCGACCTCGAGATCCTCGAAATGGACGTGCAGCGGCTCGGTCATCCCGTCAGGCTCCTCAGGCGGCGGGCTCTTCCGAGACCCGGACCAGCAGCTTGCCGTCATGGTCGCCGGTGAACAAGCGGTTCAAGGATGTGACCGCCCCTTCCAGGCCGTCGTCGACATGGACCTTCCACTTGATCCGGCCGTCGGCCAGCCAGGGGCCCATCTCCTCGACCATCTCACGGGCGCGCGGGGCGTAGTCCAGGACCAGGAAGCCCTGGACGTTCAGGCGATGGGTGATGATGCGGCTGAAGTTCGGCGAGGGCGGCATGCGCGTGGCGTTGTAGGATGAGATCAGGCCGCAGACGGCCATGCGGGCATGGACGTTCAGCCGGTTCCACACCGCGATCATGATGTCGCCGCCGACGTTCTCGAAATTCAGGTCGACGCCGTTGGGGGCCAGACGGTCCAGGGCCTCGCCGACGTCCTCGTTCTTGTAGTCGATGGCGGCGTCGAAGCCGAGCTCCTCGGTCAGCCAGCGGCATTTATCAGGTCCGCCGGCGATGCCGATGACATGGGCGCCGCGCTGCTTGGCCACCTGTCCGGCAATGGAGCCGACCGCCCCCGCCGCCGCCGAGATCACCAAGGTCTCGCCCGCCTTGGCTTTCAGCACGTCGGTGACGCCGAAATAGGCGGTCAGGCCGGTCATCCCCAGCACCGACAGATTGGCGGTCAGCGGCAGGCCGGCCGCGCGATGCACCGGACGCAGACCCTGTTCATGCACCACGGCATAGTCGGCCCAGCCGCCCGACAGCGGCGTGACGATGTCGCCTTCCTTGAAGCGTTCGGACTTCGACTGCTCGACCACGCCCAGGGTCAGGCCGCGCATGACCTCGCCCAGACCGACGGGCGGCAGATAGCCCTGGCTGTCGTTCATCCAGGTGCGGTTGGTTGGGTCCAGCGACAGGTAGATGGTGCGAACCAGGACCTCGGAATCCTTGAGGTCCGGCACCGGCGTTTCGATCAGCTCAAGGTCGCCGTCCTCGATCAGGCCCTGCGGCCTCTGACGAAGAACCCACTGACGATTGCGAAGGCTCATGGCGCGTCTCCAATGCGTTTTCTTTGAGAACTCATAGTGGCGGATGCACAGCCCCTGTCGAGAGGCTTCCAAAGAAAAAGCGGACCGTTTCGGGTCCGCTTGAGGTGGCATCATCGAGAATGAGGAGCGGAGGCGACGGACCGGCGAGCCGGTCAAGTCGGGGGGGCTTTGTCGCCTCCGCACTGGCATAACGACAGCGCCCGATTTGGGTTCCATCAGCGATGGAGCGGCCCGCCCGCCGGAACGACGGCGCCTTGCGCCGCGTTGCTAAGCCATTAGGCCGAACAACCGAACGGGCCGCCACGGAGACCGCGATGACCCATCAGGACCCCCATTCCCATTCCGCCGACGCTGTCGAACACCATGCGCCGATCGAAGCCCAGTATGTCCGTCAGGGCCGTGGCGGGGTGCGTATTCTGTGGCTGCTGATCGTCTCCGCCGGGGCGGCAGCGGTCCTGCTGCTGGGCATGTGGCTGCTGAGCAATAGCGGCTTCCAGACGGTCAATGCCGACGCCGGAGGCACCCGCGAGGATTCCGCCGCCTTTGACGCCCCCAGCGCGGCGCCTACCCCTGCCCCTGCGGCGACCGCCAACCCGCCCGCGATCTAGGCCAGACGAAAAAGGCCCCGACAGCGAACTGTCGGGGCCGATAAGTCGTCAGCGCAGAAGGATCAGGCGGCCTGTTTCTGACGCGACGGGTGGAAGAACAGCGCCTGGCTGATCGCCGCCTTCACCGTTTCCGGCTGGAAGGGCTTGGTGATCAGGAAGGTCGGCTCTGGCCGTTCACCCGTGAGAAGACGCTCGGGGAAGGCGGTGATGAAGATGACCGGCACGTCGAAGCGTTTCAGGATGTCCTTGACCGCGTCGATGCCCGACGAACCGTCGGCCAGCTGGATGTCGGCCAGGACCAGACCCGGACGGTGCCTGGTCACGGCGTCCACCGCCTCGTCATGCGTAGTGGCGGTGCCGGTGACCTTATGACCCAGTTCCCGCACCAGGCTTTCGATATCGGCCGAGATGATGGCTTCGTCCTCGATGATCAGGACGTCGGTGGCCAGTTCGGCGTCGATGTCGGTCTGAGCCTCGGCGATCAGGCGTTCGACCGTGCGCGGGTCAACGCCCAGGATCTGCGCCGCTTCCGAAGGCGTAAAGCCTTCCAGGGCGGTCAGCAGGAAGGCCTGGCGCGAGCGCGGCGCAATCCGCATCAGGCGGCGCGCGGCGTCGTCGCCCGCTTCCAGATCGCTGACGTCCTCCAGCTGGGCTCCGGTCGATGACCAGATAGTGTGGAAGACATGATAGAGCGCCACCCGCGGCGTCATCTCGGTGGGCAGCTGCCGCTCGCCGGCGGCCAGCGCCTCCAGCGCCACGCGCACATAGTTGTCGCCCGTGATCTGATCGCCGGTCAGCGCGCGCGCATAGCGGCGGACATAGGGCAGATGCGGCGCCAGTCTGGCCAGTAGACTCATACAAATTCCCCGACAGTCGGCGTCCCCGATCTGAGGACGCGCCAGTCCGTCAAAACGCCCATAGCGCGCAAGGGTTCCACGCACGAAACACAAGCTTGAGCATAAAAACGCAGAGGCCTAGGAACTCTTGGGGTGAAGCGGCGTTTTCGGCTTCTATGAACGACTTCTCTAGGCTTGGGTGGCGGCCGGAACTCCATGATCAACACTAAGGAAGCCAACCCGCGTCCTGACGCGCCAGCGTCCCGGGACCAGGGTCTGGAAGAGGTGCGCCTGCGCCAGCAGGCCATCGGCGTGAAGCTGCGCCATATGTTCGACCAGGTGGTGAACGAGCCCGTTCCCGACGAATTCCTGGACATCCTGCGGCGGGCCGACGAGCGGTCGTCGACCAAGGAGGGCCAGTGAGCAGCACCGGCGCCCCGCCTAAACCGCCCTCCGCCGACGACGATGGTTTCAAGAAGGAACTGGTGACGCTCATCCCTCATCTGCGCGCCTTCGCCCGGACCCTGACCGGCGACCCCACGGCTGCCGACGACCTGGCGCAAGAAGCCATGATGAAGGCCTGGGACGCCCGGGCCAGCTATCAGATGGGCACGAACATGAAGGCCTGGACCTTCATGATCCTGCGCAACCAGTTCTATTCGGAGAAGCGCCGCTCGTGGCGTCAGACCCAGCTGGATCAGGAAGCCGCCGAGCGGACCCTGGTGGCGGTCGACGATCCTGAGGCGCCCGTCGCCCTGGACGAACTGCGTCAGGCCCTGAAGACCCTGCCCGAGGAACAGCGCGAAGCCCTGATCCTGGTCGGCGCCGGGGGCTTCGCCTACGAGGAAGCCGCTGAAATCTGCCAGTGCGCCGTCGGCACGGTGAAGAGCCGCGTGTCGCGCGCCCGCAAGGCCCTGGCGGCCACGCTGGAGCGCGGCGGCTATGGCCGCGACGGCAAGGCGGCCGGCGACGCCATGCGCTCCATCCTGGCCGACGCCGACCGCCTGAGCGGCGCCAGGCAAAGCTGAGGCATGCTGCGGTTCGGCCGCCCATGGGCGCGCAAGCTCGGCCGTCCCAGCGTTCAGGGCATCCGCTTCCGCATGGGGCTGGCCATGGCGGCCGCCCTGCTGCCGATCCTGGTGCTCAGCGGCGTCCAGACCCAGGCCGAATTCCGTCGCCAGGCCGATGACCGTCGCATCGACCTGCAACTGGCCGCCGAACGCAGCGCCACCGAGGCCAAGGCGCGGATCGACAGCACGGTCGTCCTGTTGCAGGCCCTGGCCCCGGAGGCTGCAGGCTTCTACTGCGAACCGCGCCTGACGGCCCTGGTGTCGCGGCTGGACGGCCTGTCGGCCCTGCAGCGCTACAGCGCGACCGGGGAGCCCGTCTGCGCGTCCCGCAGCAGCGACAGCGAGCGACCTTCCGCCGAGGTGCGCAGCCAGGACTGGTATCAGCGGCTGAGGAACGGCGAGGACGTGGTCATGGTCCGCGCCCCCGATGCGCCGGGATCGCTGATCGTCGCCGTTCGTTCGGAACGTCCGCTGGGCGCGTTTCAGGGCGCGATCGCGGCGGTGATCCCGCTGACGGCCCTGCAGCCCGATATTCAGGACCCCGCCCTGCCGACCGGCTCCCAGGCCGCCCTGACCGACGCCGACGGCCGCGTCCTGGTCGCGACCGACCCGTCGACCTTCGCCATCGTCGATGACAAGGGCGCGACCTGGACCCGACGCGCCCAACAGGGCCAAGCCGCCCTGTTCGAGGCGCGGGACGCCAGGGGGCGCAGGCATGTCTACGCCGGCACCAATCTGGCCGGGCGCGATCTGTTCGTCCTGCTGGCGGCGCCGACCTCGGGCCTGCTGTCGTGGGCGCGGCTGAACCCGATCGGCACCTTCCTGCTGCCGCTGGCGGCCTGGCTGGTGGCCTTCCTGGCCGTCATGCTGCTGTCCGAGCGGATCGTCATTCGGTGGCTGGTCTATCTGGAGCGGGTGGCCTCCATCTATGCGAAGGGGCGCTTCTCGGTGCGGCCGGTTCAGGCTGAACACGCGCCCGCCGAGATCCGCACCCTGGCCCGCACCTTGGGCGCGCTGGGCGAAACCATCACGACCCGCGACAAGGCCCTGCTGGACTCGCTGGACGAGAAGGACGCGCTGATGCGCGAGATCCACCACCGGGTGAAGAACAATCTGCAGATCATCTCGTCCCTGCTGTCGATGCAGCAGCGGGCGGTGACGGACCCGGCGGCGCGCTCGGCGCTGGGCGACACGCGCCAGCGGATCACGGCCCTGGCCCTGATCTATCGCACCCTCTACCAGAGCGAGGACATCCGCGAGGCGGACTCGCGCACCTTCCTGACCGAACTGGTGGGGCAGCTGATCGCGGGCGAGGCCATGCGCGGCCCGCTGGTCACGAGTTCGGTCGAGGCCGACGCCCTGATCATCGATCCTGACCGACTGGCCCCCGTGGCCCTGTGGCTGGTCGAGGCCGTCTCCAACGCCCAGAAGCACGCCTTCGCCGGGCGCGGCGGCGACCTGAAGGTCCGCTTCAAGGTCGCGGGCGACACCAGCGTGCTGGAGGTCCAGGACGACGGGCCGGGCATGGGCGACCGCGACTCCACGGGCGTGGGCCGCACCTTGATGAGCGCCTTCGCCAAACAGCTGCGCGGCCAGGCCGAAATGCTCGAGGCGCCGGGCGGCGGCTCCATCGCCCGCCTGACCTTCCCGACGCCCGAAGCGCCCCAGGCCGGCCATTCCACGCCCCCTTCCCGCGCCTGACCATCGACAGCTTGGCAGGAACCAGCGGGGCGCCGTGGCGTTAGGTCGGTCGAGGGCGCCGACTGCGCCCACCCTTTACAGGAACCGACCATGCGCAAACTGTTCGTACTCGCCGCCGCCGCCGCTCTTCTGACCACCGCCGCCTGCAACACCGTCGCCGGCGCCGGCAAGGACACCCAGGCCGCCGGCCGGGCTGTTGAAGACGCCGCCAAGGACGTCAAGAACTAGAATCATGCCGAACCCTCGCCGCCCACCGGGCTGCGAGGGTTTTTTATGTCCGGATTTCATCAGTTTCGTCTGGCGACATCCCCGGCACAGGTTTAGCGTCCGCCCGCCCGCCACAGAGCGGACGGATCAGGAACCAGACCCATGCGCGTCGGCGTACCCCGCGAAATCAAGACCAACGAACATCGCGTAGGCCTGACCCCGACCGCTGCGCGCGAATATGTCGCCCATGGCCATGAAGTCCGTATCGAGACCGGCGCCGGGCTGGGCGCGGGCTTTACCGACGCCGACTACGTCAAGGCGGGCGCGACCATCGTCGCCGACGCCGAAACCGTCTTCAACGACAGCGACATGATCGTGAAGGTCAAGGAGCCGCAACCCGTCGAATGGGCGAGGCTGCGCGAGGACCATATCCTCTTCACCTATCTGCATCTGGCGCCCGATCCCGAGCAGACCAAGGGCCTGCTGGCCTCGAAATGCGCCGCCATCGCCTATGAGACGGTGACCGACAGGAACGGCGGTCTGCCCCTGCTGGCGCCCATGTCCGAGGTGGCCGGACGCATCGCCGTCTTCTCCGCCGCCGAAACCCTGTTGAAGCACAACGGCGGCATGGGCCTGCTGTTCTGCGGCGTGCCGGGCGTGGCCCCTGCGCGGGTGCTGGTGCTGGGCGGCGGGGTCGTGGGGATGAACGCCGCGCGCATGGCCATGGGCCTGGGCGCCGAGGTGGTGGTGCTGGAGCGGTCCATCCCCCGGATGCGCGAGATCGACGAACTGACCGGCGGGCGGGTCATCACCCGCTATTCCTCCATCGGCGCCATCGAGGAAGAACTGGTCAAGGCCGACGTGGTGATCGGGGCGGTGCTGGTCCCCGGCGCCGAGGCCCCGACCCTGGTCCGCCGCGACCAGCTGAAATCCATGAAGCCCGGCAGCGTCCTGATCGACGTGGCCATCGACCAGGGCGGCTGCTTCCAGACCTCGAAGCCCACGACCCACGAAGATCCGACCTATGTCGTCGACGGCGTGGTCCACTACTGCGTCGCCAACATGCCCGGCGCCGCGCCGCGCACCAGTTCCGAGGCCCTGACAAACGCCACCCTGCCCTTCGGCCTGGCCCTGGCGGACAAGGGTCTGGCGGCCCTGAAGCAGGACCCGCATCTGGCGCGCGGTCTGAACGTGCTGAAGGGCGAGATCACCTATCCCGCCGTGGCCGAGGCCCTTGGCCTGCCGTGGAGCGATCCCTTCGGCGTCTGGGCGCGGGGGTAGAATCACGCGCGGCCTTCACTGGCCTGTAAATCGCCGCTCTCTTCGGTCATAAGGCGCCCATGAAGTTCCTCGACCAGGCCAAGATCTACATTCGCTCGGGCGCCGGCGGCGCCGGCGCCGTCTCGTTCCGACGTGAAAAGTTCATCCCTAACGGCGGCCCGGACGGCGGCGACGGCGGCAAGGGCGGCGACGTCTGGGTCGAGGCCGCTGACGGCCTGAACACCCTGATCGACTTCCGCTATCAGCAGCATTTCAAGGCCCAGACCGGCCACCACGGCCAGGGTCGCCAGATGCACGGCGGCAAGGGCGAGGACGTGGTCCTGCGCGTGCCCGTCGGCACCCAGGTGCTGGACGAGGACAAGGAAACCGTCCTGCTCGACATGGACAAGCCGGGCCTGAAGGTGAAGCTGCTGTCCGGCGGCAACGGCGGCTGGGGCAATACTCGCTTCAAGGGCCCGACCAATCAGGCGCCGGCCTACGCCAACCCCGGCCAGGAGTTCCAGGAGCGCTGGATCTGGCTGCGGCTCAAGCTTATCGCCGACATCGGCCTGGCCGGTCTGCCCAACGCCGGAAAGTCGACCTTCCTGGCGGCGGTTTCCGCGGCCAAGCCCAAGGTGGCGGACTATCCCTTCACCACCCTGACGCCCAACCTGGGCGTGGTGGACCTGAGCCCGTCGGAACGCTTCGTCATCGCCGACATCCCCGGCCTGATCGAGGGCGCGCACGAGGGCGCAGGCCTGGGCACCCGCTTCCTGGGTCACGTCGAGCGTTCGGCCAGCCTGATCCACCTGATCGACGGCACGCAGGAAGACGTGGCCGAGGCCTACCGCATCATTCGCGGCGAGCTGGACGCCTACGGCGAAGGCCTGGCCGACAAGGTCGAGCTGCTGGCCCTGAACAAGATCGACGCCCTGTCGCCCGAGGAACGCGAGGAAAAGGTCGCCGCGCTGAAGGAAGCCTCGGGCAAGACGCCCTTCCTGGTGTCGGGCGTGTCGGGCGAAGGCGTGACCGAGCTGTTGCGCGCCGCCTGGGCCGAGGTCCGCCAGACCCGCGGCGAGATCGTCGTCGAAGGCGACGACGTCGTTCCCGAGACGCCGGGCGGCTGGGCGCCCTAGGGCGACGTCTCTTTCCTCCCCATTTCATGGGGAGGTGGCGCGGACGCACGGCGTCCGTGACGGAGGGGGCGACGCCGCCGTCAGCCCTTTTCGGCGCCTGAAGAATCAGCCGTCGCGCCGCCCCCTCCACCGCTACGCGGTCCCCCTCCCCACACAGTGGGGAGGAAAGCGGAAGCACAGATGACGCGACGGTCGCCGCCCCCTATGTTCGCGTCATGACCGACGCGCCCATCGACTCCGCCGCCCGCCTCCTCACCCAGGACGGACCGCCGCCCCGGCTGTGGCTGATCGACGCCTCGGCCTATATCTTCCGCGCCTATCACGCCCTGCCGCCGCTGACGCGCAAGTCCGACGGCCTGCCCGTCGGGGCGGTGCAGGGCTACTGCAACATGTTGTGGAAGCTGATCCGCGACATGAAGGTCGAAGACGGCCCGACCCATCTGGTCGCCGTCTTCGACCATTCGGAAAAGACCTTCCGCAACACCCTCTACGATCAGTACAAGGCCCACCGTCCGCCGGCGCCCGAGGATCTGGTGCCGCAGTTCCCCCTGGTGCGCGAGGCGACCGCCGCCTTCGGCGTCCACGGCGTCGAACTGGCCGGCTATGAGGCCGACGACCTGATCGCCACCTATGCCTGCAAGGTCCGCGACATGGGCGGCGAGGCGGTGATCGTCAGCTCCGACAAGGACCTGATGCAGCTGATCGGGAACGGCGTCGTCATGTACGACCCGATGAAGGACAAGCGGCTGGACGAAGAGGCCGTGTTCGAGAAGTTCGGCGTCACCCCGGACAAGGTGGTCGAGGTCCAGGCCCTGATCGGCGACAGCGTCGATAACGTCCCCGGCGCCCCCGGCAT
Source organism: Brevundimonas sp. P7753 (assembly GCF_013386595.1). Lineage (NCBI taxonomy): Bacteria > Pseudomonadati > Pseudomonadota > Alphaproteobacteria > Caulobacterales > Caulobacteraceae > Brevundimonas > Brevundimonas sp. P7753. The sequence continues at coordinate 11,919 of NZ_JACARP010000059.1, forward strand.
CGGGCCGAAGACGGCGGCCCAGTTGATCCACGAATACGGCGACCTCGACACGCTTCTGGCCCGCGCGGGTGAGATCAAGCAGCCCAAGCGCCGCGAGACCCTGATCGCCTTCGCCGACCAGATCCGCCTGTCGAGAGAGCTGGTGACCCTGACCTGCGACGCCCCGGCGCCCGAGCCGGTCGACGACTTCCTGATCCGCGATCCCGACCCGGCGGTGCTGTCGGAGTTTCTGGAGCGGATGGAGTTCCGTTCGCTGCTGCGCCGCGTCGGCGACGGCAAGGCCCCGCAAAAGGAGGGCTCGGCCTTCGCCCGTCAGCCCAGCGCCCCGGTCGCCACGCCGCGCTATGGTCAGACCGAGGTCGCGACGCCCGACGCGGTCCACGACTTCGACCGCGACAAGTACGAGTGCGTGCAGACGCTGGAGGATCTGGACCGCTGGATCGCCCGCGCCCGCGCCGCCGGGGTCATCGGCTTCGACACCGAGACCGACGCCCTGTCGGCCACCCACGCCGGTCTGTGCGGCATCTCCTTGGCCGTCGGCCCGAACGAGGCCTGCTACATCCCCCTGACCCATGACCATGAGCCGAGCGGCGACGCGGCGCTGGGCGGCGGCTTCGACTTCGGTCTGGAACCGGCCCAGGGCGAGGTTCGCGAGCCGCTGACCCAGATCGACAAGCCCACCGCCCTGGAACGGCTCAAGACCCTGCTGGAAGACCCGGCGGTTCTGAAGGTCGGCCAGAATATCAAATACGACCTCGCCGTCATGGCCCGGCGCGGCATCCGCGTGGCCCCGATCGAGGACACCATGCTGATCAGCTACGTGCTGGAAGGCGGGCTGCACGGCCACGGCATGGACGAACTGGCGCGGCTGCACCTCGGCCACGAGACCATCCCGTTCAAGAGCGTGGCGGGCGCGGGCAAGAGCCAGAAGAGTTTCAAGCACGTCGAGCTGAAGCCGGCGACCTGCTACGCCGCCGAGGACGCGGACGTGACCCTGCGGCTCTACAGGCTGCTGAAACCGCGTCTGGCGACCGAGCGCCTGACCACCGTCTATGAGACGCTGGAACGGGGCATGCCCGCCGTCCTGGCCGACATGGAGCTGAACGGGGTGCGGGTCGATCCCGACCGTCTGCGCTCCCTGTCCTCGACCTTCGGCCAGCGCATGGCCGAGCTGGAGGAGCAGGCGCACAAGCTGGCGGGCCGGCCCTTCAACGTCGGCAGCCCGCGCCAGATCGGCGAAATCCTGTTTGGCGAGATGAACCTGCCCGGCGGCAAGAAGACCGCCAGCGGCCAGTGGGGCACCGAGGCCAGCGTGCTGGAAGAACTGGCCCTGACGCACGACCTGCCGCGCGCCATCCTCGACTGGCGCCAGCTGTCGAAGCTCAAGGGCACCTACACCGACGCCCTGGTCGCGGCCTCGGACCCGACGACGCACCGGGTGCATACCTCCTATCAGCTGGCGGCGGCGACGACGGGGCGTCTGGCCTCGTCCGATCCTAACCTGCAGAACATCCCCATCCGCACCGAGACCGGCCGTCTGATCCGTCAGGCCTTCATCGCTTCGCCGGGCCATGTGCTGATCAGCGCCGACTACAGCCAGATCGAGCTGCGCCTCTTGGCCCATATCGGCGATATCCCCGAGTTGAAGCGCGCCTTCAAGGCGGGGCTCGACATTCACGCCGCCACCGCGTCGGAGATGTTCGGCGTGCCGGTCGAGGGCATGCCGTCCGAGACGCGCCGCCGGGCCAAGGCGATCAACTTCGGCATCGTCTACGGCATCTCGGCCTTCGGTCTGGCGGCTCAGCTGGGCATCGATCAGGGCGAGGCCGGGGCCTATATCAAGACCTATTTCGAGCGCTTCCCCGGCATCCGCGCCTACATGGACAAGACCAAGACCCAGGTGAAGGCTGACGGCTTCGTCACCACCGTCTTCGGTCGCCGCATCCACATCCCGGCCATCCATTCCAAGTCGGGCGCCGAGCGTCAGTTCGGCGAACGCGCCGCCATCAACGCCCCGATCCAGGGCGCTGCCGCCGACATCATCCGCCGCGCCATGATCCGCATGCCCGCCGCCCTGGCCGAGGCCGGGCTGAAGACCCGCATGCTGCTGCAGGTCCACGATGAACTGATCTTCGAAGCCCCCGAGGCCGAGGCCGAGCGCGCCCTGGTCGTGGTGCGCAAGATCATGGAAGGCGCCGCCGACCCCGCCGTGGCCCTCAGCGTGCCTCTGGTGGTCGAGGCCAAGGCCGCCGCCAACTGGGACGAGGCGCACTGATCCAGCGTTGAGCGTTTCTCTCTGATCGCTGCAAACTTCTAAAAGAAACGCGCAGCGATCACGGCTGTTCGGGGTGAAAATTTTGCCTAAACCTTGACCACTTGGAACATCCCTCCAAGAACAAGGTTCAGTTGTGAAAAAGAGTCTGCTGCGGCTGTCGGTCGCCGCTATCGCCCTGACGGCGGCCGTCCCCGCCTTCGCCCAATCCGCCCCGGCGCCGGTCGAGGCGCCCGAACCCGAGGCCGTCGCCACGGTCGACGAGGTGGTCGTCACCGGCTCGCGCATCCGCCGCGTCGATCTGGAGGGCGTCGCCCCCGTCTCGGTCCTGACCGGCGAGGCCATCGACACGCGCGGCTTCCGCAGCGTCTTCGACGCCTTGAGCCAAGCGACCCAGAACACCGGCTCGGTCCAGGGCGAGGACTTTGGCGCCACCTTCACCCCGGCGGCCAACGTCATCTCGCTGCGCGGCCTCGGCCCCAACCACACCCTGGTGCTGCTGAACGGGCGGCGGGTGGCGGAGTATCCGTCGGCCTACAACGGCTCGGTCAATGCGGTGAACCTGGCCAACCTGCCCAACGCCGTGGTCGACCGGATCGAGGTCCTGACCGGGGGCGCCGGCGCCATCTATGGTTCGGACGCCATCGCCGGGGTGGTCAACATCAAGCTGAAGCAGAAGACCGACGGCTTCGACGCCTCGCTGCGCTATGGCGGGACGGAACAGGGCGGCGGCGAGAACTGGCGCGCCCAGTTGTCGGGCGGGCGCAGCTGGGACCGTCTGGATGTGGTCGGCAGCCTGGAATACAGCCGGCGCGAGGCCATCTTCTGGGGCGACCGCGAGATCAGCCAATCCTTCACCCGCTACGCCGAGCCGGGCGCAGTCCCGCCGGCCCTGTTCTCGAACCGCAACCCGATCACCCGCGCCTATTATGACCCGCCCGCCGGCCTGTGCGAGGGCCTGGGCGCCTTGCAGGGCGGCACGGTCGAGCGCGTGGTCGCGGCCAGCGGCGGTTCCTACTGCGGCAGCGACGCCTTCTACAGCACCCGCACGATCCAGACGCAGAAGGAGTCGGGCAACGCCTATCTGGGCCTGACCTATCGCCTGAACGATGATGCGGAACTGTTCGGCGAGTTCTTGTACGGCAAGACCCAGGTCGACAACGTCGTGCGCTCGCTGAGCTGGAACAAGACCTTCTGGAACGACACGGCCGGACGGCTGGAGACCTGGAACCGGGTGCTGACGCCCGAGGAGACGGGCGGCGCCTTCGGCGTCGGCAATCGCTACGACGAGGAGAACTGGAACGCCGTCCTGGGCGTGCGCGGCCACATTGGCGACTGGCGCTATGAGGCCGCCTTCAACCGCTCGGAATACGTCAGCGATCAGAGCCGCGTGCGGCTGCTGACCGGGATCGACGCCTTCTTCCTGGGCGCCCAGCAGGGGACGCGCGACGTCGCCGGCACGACCCAGCCGGTCTATGCGCCGACCGCCAACCGCCTCTACACGCCGCTGACCTCCGGTGAGTTCGGCGCGGTGGCCGATCGCTTCACCGACCACAACACCTCCTGGCTGCAGGACTTCACCCTCTCGGTGGACGGCGACCTGTGGCAGCTTCCGGCTGGCCCCTTGCAAGCCGCCGCCGTGGTCGAGATCGGCGAGCAGGGCTACAAGAACCAGCCCGACGCGCGCCTGAACAACGGCGTCGCCTGGAACACCAGCGGCTCCCAGCCCTCGGGCGGCGAGCGCAAGCGTCAGGCGGCGGGTCTGGAACTGCGCGTGCCGATCCTGGACCAGCTGACCGCCACCGTCGCCGGCCGCTACGACCGCTACGAATACCGCGGCGAGTCGGTGGACAGCCCGACCTACAGCCTGGGCCTGCAGTACCGTCCGATCCCCAGCCTGATGCTGCGCTCCAGCTATTCGACCAGCTTCCGCGCCCCGGACATGAACTACATCTTCGCCACCGAGACGCGCGGCTACTATCCCGGCGTGACGGACTATTATCAGTGCCGTCTGGAGGGGCAGGACTATTCCAGCTGCGACATCCAGTACAACATGGACTTCACGCGCGGCGGCAACGCCGAGCTGCAGCCGGAGAAGGGCAAGTCCTTCACCGCCGGCTTCGTCTGGACACCCAGCAAGGCCTTCGACCTCCAGTTCGACTATTATGATCTGGAGATCAGTCAGCAGGTCACGTCGCTGAGCGAGGACATCATCCTGCGCACCGAGGCCGACTGCCGCATCGGCCACACGCCCAGCGGCGGGACGGTCGATCCGACCTCGGCCCTGTGCCTGAACTATGTCGGGCGGGTGGCGCGCAATCCGGGCGATGCGGCCATCAATCCGAACCAGGTGACCCGCATCACGGTCAACCCGATCAATGCGGCCAGCGAGACAACGCGCGGCTTCGACGCCACCGTCAACGCCCGCCACGACTTCGAGCGTTACGGACGGCTGAGCGGCAGCCTGACCTACACCAAGGTTCTGGAGCACGAATACCAGCAGTTCGAGGGTGATCCGACCTTCGACTATCTGCGCGACCTGTCGCGTCAGTCGGACTGGCGTGACCGCATGTCGGGCAGCGTCACCTGGGACGTCGGGCCATGGACGACGACCCTTTACGGCGTCCGCTACGGGACCATTCCAACCAATGACTATGCCTCGGAGCGCGATCCCTACGCCGTGTTCAACGCCAGCGTTCGTTATCGCGTCAACGACAAGGCCTCGGTCTCGGTGATCATGAACAACATCGCCGACCGCTATCCCGAGGACCGCACCGGCGGCTGGCCGAACTATTCGATCGGCTGGTACGACATCTACGGCCGTCAGACCTGGGTCCAGCTGGACTACAGCTTCTGATGGGACGGGAGGGGGCGGCGACGTCCCCTCCCCTTTTCCCGACGACACGGCTAGGCTTTGGTTTGCAGCAGCAGGAGCGGACCATGAGCCTCGACCCCGAGATCCACGACAACGCCGAGGCCCGGCGCTACGAGCTGACCGTGGAAGGTGAAACCGCCGTGGTCATCTATAACCCCGTCGCGGGCGGCCTGCTGATCACCGAGACCATCGTGCCGATCCCGCTGGAGGGACGCGGCATCGCCAGCCGGATGGCGAAACACGTCCTGGCCGATCTGAAGGCGCGCGGCCTGGTCATCCTGCCGACCTGCCCCTTCTTCGCCGGTTATCTGAAGAAGCACCCGGAATACGCCGAGCTGGTGCATCCGTCGTATCGCGCCGCGCTCGGTCTCTAAGGTCGCCTCAGGCGGCTGCGCCTGCTAGGGCGGGACGATGAAGAACGAGACCCTCGACGTCCTGATCGTCGGCGCCGGCGCGGCCGGCATGATGTGCGCCATCGAGGCGGGCAAGCGCGGCCGCCGCGTGCGAGTGATTGATCACGCCCGCGCGCCGGGCGAGAAGATCCGCATCTCGGGCGGCGGACGCTGCAACTTCACCAATCTGGGGACCAGCGGGGCGAACTTCCTGAGCGAGAACCCCCGCTTCGCCCTGTCGGCGCTGAAGCGGTTCACCCAGCACGACTTCCTGAAAATGGTCGAGCGCCACGGCATCGCCTGGCACGAGAAGACCCTGGGCCAGCTGTTCTGCGACGACAGCGCCAAGCAGATCATCCGTATGCTGACGGACGAGATGAAGGCGGCGGGCGTGACCCTGTCCCTGGGCCTGGGCGTGACCGCGATCAGCCGCAGCGGCGACCGTTTCGAGGTCGCGCTGGACGACGGAACCCGCGTTTCGGCCGCCTCGCTGGTCGTGGCCACCGGCGGCAAGTCCATCCCCAAGATGGGCGCGACCGGCTGGGGCTATGAGGTGGCGCGCCAGTTCGGCCTGCGGCTGACCGAGACGCGGCCCGCGCTTGTTCCCCTCACCTTCGAGCCGACCCTGCTGGAGCAACTGGCGCCGCTGGCGGGCGTGGCCGTGGACGCCATCGTCAAAACCGCCCCGAACCCGGCCTCAAGCAGCCCGAAGGGCGATAGGCCCAAAGAAGCCAGTTTCACCGAAGCGATGCTGTTCACCCACCGCGGCCTGTCCGGCCCGTCCATCCTGCAGATCAGCTCCTATTGGCGCGAAGGCGAGGCCATCACCGTCAACTTGGCGCCGAGCGAAGACGTCGCCGCCCGGATGCTGGCGGCCAAGACCGAAAACGGCAAGCAGGCGGTGCACACCGCGCTCGGCCACATCATTCCCCGCCGTCTGGCCGAGGTCATCTGCGCCCGCGAGGGTCTGGCCGGCAAGCTGGCCGAGGTCGGCGACAAGAAGCTGCGAGCCATGGCCGAGACGGTCAACGCCTGGACGGTCAAGCCGGTCGGGTCGGAGGGCTATCGCACCGCCGAGGTGACGCTGGGCGGGGTCGACACCGCCGCGCTGGACCAGCAGACGATGGAGGCCAAAACCGTCCCCGGCCTCTTCTTCATCGGCGAAGTGGTCGACGTCACCGGCTGGCTGGGCGGCTATAATTTCCAATGGGCCTGGTCGTCGGGCTGGGCGGCCGGGCAGAGCTGCTAGGAAAATCACCTGCGGCGTCTGCGCAGGTTGTGAGGCGGGCGGGTGATCCCTAGCTTCATTCCCAGCGGGACGGGCCCCTCTGGCGGCGCGAAAGCGGCGTGATGTCGGACCGCATTTTTCGACTCTGAGGACCCCATGCCCCTATTGATGTGCCCCAACGACAACGCCGCCATGCAGACGCTGGACCGCAACGGCGTCCAGTTCGACATGTGCCCGACCTGCCGCGGCGTCTGGCTGGATCGCGGCGAACTGGAAAAGCTGATGGCGAGCGCCGCCGAGGAGGGCCGCGCCGCCGCGCCGCAGCCGACCTATCAGCAACCCATGCAGCAGCCCCATCAGCAGCCATGGGGCGGCGGCCAGCCTCAGGCTTATCGCGAGCCGCCGCGCTACAAGGACGACGACCGTCACCGCGACGGCGGCTACTACAAAAAGAAAAAGCGGATGGACATCTTCGACATCTTCGACTGATCGGCGCCGCGGCCTGGGCGGCCAAACTCAGGCCGCGAGGCCGACCGCCTGCATCAGGGGCCTCAGCGTCTGCAACGCTTCGGGCGCCGCGCCCAGGGCGGCGCGGACCTCGGGCGAGCGGAACAGCTTGATCGCCTCGGCCTTGGCCCGGTCGGCCACCGGGCCGGTGGGGCCGGTCTCGCCCGCCGCAAGCCGCAGGAGGGCCGCCAGCTTCTGCGGCGCAGGGGCCGGGGCGCGGACGATCTGGGCGGTCAGCTTGGCGTCGGCCTCGACCGATCCGCCGACCAGGCCCAGGGCCGTGACGATGGCGTCGCGGTCCCGGTCCGACAGGGCGGCCTTGCCGACCGCGCGCTGCAGGCCGCTCAGCGCCATCAGCTTCTGGCCCGTGGTCTGGTTCAGGGTCCGCATCTCGGTCTCGAAGCGCAGTGAGGTGACACAGGCGTCCAGCCAGCGCGCCGCCGAGCGCTTGTTGGCCCCGCCGGTGACGTTTTCGCACAGCCGCGCCAGCCGCTCGGCCTCACGCAGCGCCGTGGGACAGCCGCGCACATAGGCGGCGACGAAGTCGGCGGTGACCAGGCTCTTGGAGCGCTCGCTGAAGGCGGTCTGCACCTCTTCCAGCGTCAGCAAGCGGCCCGCCGTGGCGGTCAGGGTCATGGCCAGGGCGCGCAGGATGTCGATCTCGCCCTCAGCGTCGCCGGGACGCAGACGACGCTGGCTCATCAGTTCGCGCACCACCATCCGCGCCAGCGAGGCCGCCAGCAGAGGGAACTCGCCCGCCGCCAGCCGCTCGCCCAGACGCGCCGGCCCGCCCTCGACTGGGGGGACCAGAACGGCCAGCTTCGGATCGCGCGCGATCAGGGCGGCGATCTCACGCGGGGCGACCATGCGCACCACGGCCGCCAGGCTGGAGCCCTGATCCAGGGCCGGGCCGACGATCTGGGCCAGACTGGCGCGCGAGGCGAACAGTTCGCACAGGATCTGTTCGACCGGCACGAAGACCAGGGCCCGCGGCGGCCCCTCGGACGGGGCCCGGTCGCACAGGTCCATCAGCCGATCCAGACGCGCCCGCGCGCCCTTCAACCCTTTCAAGGCCCCGGCGACGACGCCGCCCATGATGAAGGCGCGGTCCGACGATCCGCTCAGCCGATGCGCCACGTCGGCGACCGAGCGTTCGGCCAGACCGGGAAACTCGCCGCGTCGTCCCGCCCGCAACAGCCGTTCGATCGCCTGTTCGGAGAGGCGTTGGTAATGGCGCACCAGATCATGCACCACCTGACCCGTGGCCTGGGCCTCCGGCACGGCGACCTTCTGGATGGCGTGCTGAAGTTCGACGCCCGAGGCCTCGAGCCGCTCAGCCAGATCGGGACGATGCAGCAGTTCGAAGGTCGTCGCCCCCTGACGGGTCAGCCAGTCCTCCAGCACCCGACCGATCAGGTCGCGGGCGTGGGGGGTATAGAGGTCCTGCACGCCGCGACAGCCCGGCCCGGTCCGGTCGTCCTGGATCTTGGCCTTGCGCTTCACCTCGGGCGCGCCGCGCGTCAGGACGGTGACGCTGGCGAACTCCATAGTGTCGGGGTCCAGGGTCTCCTTGGTCACACGCACGGCGCAGGCCTGACCGTCGCGCAGCAGGTCCTCGGCGGTCTCGACCGCCAGCTTGCGGTCCTCGGTCGCCATCGACAGCGACCAGGACGACGGCGGCGTCTTGCGGACATAGATTTCGTAGTGAACCGGACCGGCCATGGCGTCTTTCACGCGGAACTGGCCGCCACCCTGCGCCGACAGGCTTTAAGGCGAGGTTTCGCCTTTTCCCGGCCAAGGTTGAAAGACAGGCTCTGGCGAACCATTTGCTGTGGCCGTAATGTCACCCCGATGGGATAGAACGGTTACGCTTGTCGCGCGTTGAGCCATCAACACGCGACGGATGATCGAACGACCACCGCCGCCCGCACTCAGGAGAAGCCCTTGGCCAACATCACTCTGGTCGACGACGACGAGAACATCGTCGCCTCCGTGTCCCTGGCTCTGGAAAGCCACGGCCACAAGGTCACGGCCTATCATGACGGCGCTTCGGGTCTCGAGGCGCTGGAGACCACGCCCCCGGATCTGGCGATCCTGGACGTGAAGATGCCGCGCATGGACGGCATGGAGGTGCTGCGCCGCCTGCGTCAGACCTCGCAGATTCCCGTCATCATGCTGACGTCCAAGGACGAGGAGATCGACGAGATCCTCGGCTTCAACCTCGGCGCCGACGACTATATCCACAAGCCCTTCAGCCAGCGTCTGCTGATCGAACGGGTCAAGGCCCTGCTGCGCCGCACCGGCGCCGACGGCGGCGAGGGCGAGACCGCCGCAGAAGCCGCCGGCAAGGCCATCAAGCGCGGCAAGCTGTCGATGGACCCGGCGCGCCACGAGAGCACCTGGGAAGGCAAGCCGGTCAAGCTGACCGTCACCGAGTTCCTGCTGCTTCAGGCCCTGGCCCAGCGCCCCGGTTTCGTGAAGAGCCGGGACAGTCTGATGGACGCCGCCTACGACGATCAGGTCTATGTCGACGATCGCACCATCGACAGCCACGTCAAACGGATGCGAAAGAAGTTCCGGGTGGTCGATCCCGAGTTCGACGCGATCGAGACCCTGTATGGCGTCGGTTACCGCTACCGCGAAAGCTGAGATCGAGGACGGCCGGCCGCGGCGCCGATTCCGCTTCGGCGGGTCGCGCCTCGGCGGGTTCATTCTCGCCCTCAATCTGCTCAGCCTGCTGATTCTGTTCGGCGGGGCTCTGGCCCTGAACGAATGGCAGCGCGGTCTGATCGAAGCGCGCCAGGAATCCCTGTCGGTCCAGGCCAAGCTTCTGGCCAATGTGCTGGGCGAACTGGGCATCACCCAGGGCGAACCCTATCCGATGCTGGATCCCGGCGCGGCGGGGCTGTGGCTGCGCGACAACTTCATCCCCGAAGGCCAGCGCGCGCGCCTGTACGATCAGGACGGGTTGCTGGTCTCTGACAGCTTCGCCGTCACAGACGCCATTCCCGGCGAGGCCCTGCCCCCCGCCAATCCCGCCGGCACGGCCCTGGCGCCCAGCGAGCCGTCGCCGCGCGAAACCGCGCGGGTCAAGCGCGCCAACGCCGAACTATCCGCCGAGGTCGAGCGCGCCCTGCAAGGCGAACCTCAGGCCGACATCCGCCGCAACGAGAACGGCGACCGGGTCGTCTCGGTCTCCCTGCCCGTGCGCCATGTCCAGCAGGTGCTGGGGGTGCTGACGCTGGAAGCCGGCGACGTGGACGAAACCCTGGCCGCGCAGCGCCGCGCCCTGACCCCCTTCGCCCTGGTGGCCCTGGCGGTGAACCTGCTGTCGGCCCTGGTGCTGCACCTGTTCGTGGCCCGGCCCGTGATGCGGCTGTCGGCGGCGGCGGATCAGGTGCGCCTGCAACGCGCCCGCGCCATCTCCCTCCCCGACCTGGAGGACCGCAAGGACGAGATCGGCGACCTGGCCCGCGCCCTGGAATCCATGACCGACACCCTGTCGACGCGCATGGACGCCATCGAACGCTTCGCCGCCGACGTCAGCCACGAGATCAAGAATCCCCTGACCTCGATCCGCTCGGCGCTGGAGACCCTGCCCCTGGTCAAGACCGACGAGCAGAGGGCGCGTCTGACCAATCTGCTGCAACAGGACGTGCGGCGTCTGGACCGGCTGATCACCGACATCTCCAACGCCTCGCGTCTGGACGCGGAATTGTCGCGCGACCGGCCACGCCTGATCGACCTCAACGAACTGCTGGGCGACATCGTCGCCGTCTATGAGGGCGGCCAGAAGCCCGGCGAGGCCAAGGTTCGCTTCGCCTCGACCGCCGAGGCGGCCCGGGTGCTGGGCCGCGACATTCCCCTGGGCCAGGTGTTCCGCAACCTGATCGACAACGCCCGCTCGTTCAGCCCGGCTGACGGCGAGGTCCGCGTGCGTCTGGAGCGCGACGACAGCCGCCCCGACCTGCCCCTGCGCATCCGCGTCGAGGACGACGGCCCCGGCATTCCGGCGGAAAACCTCGAGACCGTGTTCGAGCGCTTCTACACCTCGCGGCCCAAGGGGACGGCCTTCGGCGCCAACTCGGGTCTGGGCCTGTCCATCGTGCGCCAGATCGTCGACGCCCACGGCGGCCGGGTCCACGCCGAGAACCGCGTCGATGGGGACGGCCAGGTCGTCGGCGCCCGCTTCGAGGTGCTTCTGCCCCTGGCTGGACGACGTCCATGACCCAGCCGATGCAACCGCTGCACGCCACCGCCGTGGCCCGCCATACCCCCGCCGGATGGCGCGGCGTGCTGATCCAGGGTCCGTCGGGCGTCGGCAAGAGCGATCTGGCCCTGCGTCTGATCGGCCAGGGCTGGCGTCTGATCGCCGACGACTGGACCTATCTTTGGGCTTCCGACGGCGCCCTCTACGCCGCCGCGCCCGCGACGATCACGGGCAAGATCGAGGTGCGCGGCCTGGGCATCGTCGCCGCGCCGCTGTGGCCCCTGGCCCGGATCAGGCTGGCCGTCGCCTGCACCCACGAGGCCGTCGAGCGCCTGCCGGAGGCCGCCGCCTGGACTTGGGACGGCATCTCAATTCCACAGCTGCGGCTAGACCCGCGCCCGGCTTCGGCAGGTCAGGTCGTCGCAACCGCGTTGGCCGCTCTTTGAACCGGCGCGCGATTGGCCTATGAAGGCCGGCTTGCAGATCAGTCTGGACGCCTCAGGGCGTTCGCTGAGGACAGCGGTGCGGGGCGGATTGTCTTGGTGAAGCCTTCATGATCGGGCTGGTGATCGTCACTCACGGGGGCCTGGCCTCCGAGTTTCTGGCGGCGATGGAGCATGTGGTCGGCCCTCAACGGGGCGTGGCCGCGATCTGCATCGGCCCCGAAGACGACATGGAGCGGCGTCGCCGCGACATCGTCGACGCCGCCGCAGCCGTGAACGACGGCGACGGCGTCATCCTGCTGACCGACATGTTCGGCGGCACGCCCTCCAACCTGGCGATTTCCGTGATGGAGCAGACCCACGCCGAGGTCATCGCCGGGCTGAACCTGCCCATGCTGATCAAGCTGGCCAGCGTGCGCACCCGCGAAAGCCTGGAAACCTGCGTCGCCCATGCGCAGGACGCGGGGCGCAAATACATCTCGGTGGCGTCGTGGGTTCTGGCGGGCGAGAAATGACCGACACTCCCATGCACCAGGGAACCGTTCAGGGACCGATCCAGGTCACGGTCGGCATCTGCAACCAGCGCGGCCTGCACGCCCGCGCCTCGGCCAAGTTCGTCAAGCTGGCCTCCAGCTTCGAATCCGAGATCCGCGTCACCCGCGACGGCGTCACCGTGGACGCCCGCTCGATCATGGGCCTGCTGATGCTGGGCGCCGGCATCGGCTGCGGCGTCGACATCGAGGCCCAAGGCCCCGACGCCGCCGAAGCCATCGAAGCCCTCAGCGACCTGGTCGCCCGCAAGTTCGACGAAGATCAGTAGGCCCCCTACCCGGCCTCAGGGCGTCTCGTTGATCTGCAGGGTTGGAACACCAGAGCCAGGCGGCCCGCCCCCCAGGCTCAACAAAAGCCGAAACTGAAATCTGCGGCTAAAGCCTGTCTATCGCCTGGGCCACCGCAGCGGCGGCGCGATCCAGATCATTGCCCCCGCAGCCCGACAGCAGGATCTCGCCGATGTCCGGTCGGGCGTCATCGCGCGCGGCGCGGCGATAGGCAGGGTCATAGTGGTCCCGCATCAGGGCTGTCGCCAGGGCGCGCAGATCGCCCGCGCGCGACAGCTGACGCCAGGCCTCGACGGTTTCTCGACTGTGATGGCTCGGCAGGCGGCGCAGCGCCGTGTCTCGCGCCTCGGCGTCGTGTTCCAGGGCGGCGTAGTCGTCGAGCACCCGCCCCACGCGTGCGGTGATCGGCGCATTCAGCACCAGGCGCGGCGCGGCCTTCATCGCCGACCACAGGATCGGCGGCAGGGCCAGCCGACCGATACGGCTGGACTCCGCCTCGACCACGATGGGCTGGGCCGGGTCCAGTCCGTCAAGCGCCGCCAGCAGCCGCGTCTCGAACAGTTTCTGAGACGGCTGGGCCACGCCGGTCCCTCCGAACAGCGAGCCCCGATGCTCGGCCAGAGCCTCCAGATCCAGGCTCTGCACGCCGTGCGCGGCCAGACGGGAAAGCACGGCGGTCTTGCCGCTGCCGGTCAGGCCGTCCAGCAGGACGAGGCGAGGCGCCGGGGCGGTTTCCGGCTCATACAGACGCGCCACCACCTGACGCCGCCAGGTCTGATAGCCGCCGTCCAGACGCGTCACCGGCCAGCCGACCTGGTCCATAACGGTCGTCATCGCCGTCGACCGCTGCCCGCCGCGCCAGCAATAGACCAGGGGCTGGAAACCGCCGTCCCGATCCGCCAGCGCGCCCTCCAGATGATGGGCGATGTTGCGCGCGACCAGGCCTGCGCCCAGACGACGCGCCAGGAATTTTGAGCGCTGCACATAAAGGGTTCCGACCTCGGCCCGCTCGGCGTCGTTCAGGACCGGCAGGTTGATCGCGCCCGGCAGATGGTCCTCGGCGAACTCGCCCGGACTGCGCACGTCGATAATGGCGTCGTAGCGCGCCAGGGCCTCGCGGCCGACATCGGCGCTGAGCCGCGTCGTCAAACCACGACCACCGAGGGCGCGCCTTCGCGCACCCGACCGACCCGCCGGGCCGAGGCGAAGCCCAGGCTCTGGACCAACTGCATCACGGCCTCGGCGCCCTCGGGCGCGACCGCGATCAACAGGCCGCCCGAGGTCTGGGGGTCGCTGAGCAGATCGCGCCGCCATTCGGGCAGCGCCGCCGGGGTCGTGACCGCCTGCCCATAGGCCGCCCAGTTACGCACGGACGCCCCGGTCCGCACCCCCGCCGCCGCCAAGTCCTCGGCGCCCGACAGATAGGCCGGTCCCGTCAGCTCCAGCTCGACGGCGACGCCGGCGCCGCGCGCCATCTCCAGCGCATGACCCAGCAGGCCGAAGCCGGTCACGTCCGTCACGGCATGAACCTCGGGCATGGCCGCCAGACGCGGGCCAGGCGTGTTCAACTGCGTCGTCGAGGCCATCAGGGCGGCATAGCCCGCCCCGTCCAACCGTTCCTGCTTGAAGGCAGCGCTGAGCACGCCGACGCCCAGGGCCTTGGTCAGGATCAGCACGTCGCCCGGCTGGGCCCGGCGATTGGTCAGGACCCGATCAGGGTGGACCAGGCCCAGCGCCACCAGGCCGTAGATCGGCTCGACGCTGTCGATCGAATGGCCGCCCGCGACCGGCGCCCCAGCCGTGGCGCAGACCGAGGCCCCGCCCTCCAAGATGCGGCCAATGGTCTGAACCGACAGCTTGCCGATCGGCATGCCCACGATGGCCAGGGCGAAGATCGGCGTCGCTCCCATGGCGTAGACGTCGGACAGGGCGTTGGCGGCGGCGATCCGGCCAAAGTCGAACGGGTCGTCGACCATGGGCATGAAGAAGTCGGTCGTGGCGACCAGGGCCTGGTCGTCGTTCAGCCGCCACACCGCCGCGTCGTCAGACGTCTCGGCCCCCACCATCAGATTGGCGAAGGGCGCCGCCTGGGGCGCGCCGGCCAGGATGGACTGGAGCACGTCGGGCGCGATCTTGCAGCCGCAACCGCCGCCATGGGCCAGGGTCGTCAGTCTGGGTTCTGCTTGGGTCATGCCCCCGCGTCTCGCGTCGCGGCCCGCAGGTCAAGCGTCCTGGCGCTAATCGGTGATCCGGGTCGCGGTGATCCCGCGTTGCGCCAGCTTGCTCTGCAAGCTGTCCGCGCCCGCCAGATGGCCCGCGCCGACCGAGATGAAGGCCGTCCCTGCCCCCGCCAGCAGGGTCTGGATCTGATCGGCCCAGGTCTCGTTCCGGCGCGTAAAGATGGCGTCGTACAGCTCCGGCGATTCCGTCTTGGCCTCCTGTCCGATCAAGACGTCCAGCCCGTCAACGTCTCCGGTCGACCAGGCGGTCACCATCCGGTTCAGCATGACGTCAGCCTGATCAAACTCCTTGAGGCCCGAGCGCAGCATGGCCAACTGGGTGTCTTCCGGCATATCGGCGATGAAACCGAACTGCTGGATCGCGGTCTCGAAACCCTTGATCGGTTTGCCCGTGGCGGCGGCGCGGGCGTGCAGGACCTGGTCCCCGCCGTTGTTGGCCACGTAGCCGGCCTTATTGATCGAGGCGAGCGCCAGCTGCAAGCTGGCCAGCCAGGGCCGCAGCGAGTCCAACTTGGCCGCGCTGGCGCCGATGGAGCGGGCGGCGGCGTCCAGGTCGGCCACCTCCTCAGCGGTCAACAGGCTGGACAGGGGGCGGTCAGGGGAAACGCCCTTCGTCTGCATGAGGGCGATCACCCCCGCTTGATCGTCAAGGTCGGCGACCTCGAACCAATATTCGTCGGCGCTGGCGAAGGCCTGGTCCATGCGGGCCGTGCCCCAAGGTGTTTCCGGCTTCAGCGCATGGATCGTGCCGAACAGATAAAGGGTCGAATCCTCATCCTGCACCACCCATAGTCCGGGGCCGGAACCTGCAGGCGCGGCGACGACTGCGGCCGATGCAGCGGTCGGCGCCTGCGCTAGAGCCGAGGGGGCAACAAACAAGGCGGATAGCGCCGCTCCGACCGTCAGGGCCGAGCGCAGGCAGGATGACAGTCGGGCGAAACGCATGGTGGGACTATTCCTCGTCCGAGAAGATGGATTCGATCGGCATCTGGAACAGCCGGGCGATCTTGAAGGCCAACGGCAGGGAGGGGTCGTAGCGCCCCGTCTCCAGCGCATTGACGGTCTGGCGCGAGACGCCGAGTTCGGTGGCCAGGTGGGCCTGGCTCCAGTCGCGCTCGGCGCGCAGGACCTTGAGACGGTTGTTCATGCCGCGTCCCTCAACGCCGCCCCAGCCACCACCAGGCCCAGGCGATGGTGTAGCCGATCAGCATCAGCGTCAGCATGGCGAAGGCGCCGGTGGCGGCGTAGGCGGCGGGGTCGGTGCGTTCGGCATACCAGGCGGGAATATTGATCGCGGCGGCCTGCGGCAGCGAGGCCATGATCACCAGAACCCCGCCCACGGCCATGCCGCCTGAACCGCCCCAGAACCAGGCCCACTTGTGCGCTTCCCGCGCCGCTTCGTCGATGGAGGACATCCACTTGAAGCCGACCCACAGGGAAATCAGCATGGTGACGGCGGCGAAGCCCCCGACCGCCCACAGGGCGCCCGCGCTGGACGTGATGTCCTGGCCCTGATCCTCAAGATAGGCCAGGACGCCGCCCATGACGAAGGCGGCCAGCATGATCAATCCGAAACCGATGACGGACTGGATGATGAGTTTACGCTTGCCGGCCACAACGCCCCCTTGATCTGACAAGGACGTTTTACACTGTCGTCCGCCGCCGTCAAGCGAGGCAGCGCGCTACTCCGCCGGGGCGTTCAGCAGCTCCGGGCGACTGAGGGTGCGGGGCGACTGTTCGACGGCAGGCAGGTCGGGCAACTCCTTGCCCTCGTGGTCGACCTGCAGGTCCTCGAAGCGGCGGGCCGAGACCATGACCTGGCTCTCCAGCGAGCCGACGAACTGGTTGTACTTGCCCACGGCGGTTTCCAGCGCCCGGCCGACCGAGGCGGCGTGGCCGCCCATGACCGACAGGCGCTTGTAAAGCTCCTTGCCCAGCTTGGCGACGTCCTCGGCGTTCTTCGCCTGCTCCTCGGCGCGCCAGCCGTAGGCGACCGCCTTGCACAGGGCGAACAGGGTGGTGGGGGTGACGATGACCACGCGCGAGGCCATGGCCTGGGTCATCAGGTCGGGCTCGTGGTCCAGGGCGGCGGACAGGAAGGCGTCGCCAGGCACGAACATGGCGACGAAGTCGGGGCTGGGCTTGAACTGGTCCTGATAGGCCTTGGACGACAGCTGGCGTACGTGGGTCTTCATGCTGGCGGCGGTGCGGGCCGACATGGCCTTGCCTTGGGCTTCCTCGTCACCGTCGGCCTCGTCGGCGAAGGCCAGCGAGACCTTGGCGTCGATGACGAACATGCCGCCGCCGGGCAGCTTGATGATGAAGTCGGGGCGCTGCTGACGGCCCTCGTCATTGGCCGAGGAGTTCTGCTCCTCGAAGTCGAAGCGGCCCGCCATGCCGGCGGCCTCCAGCACGTTGCGGCAGGTCTGCTCGCCCCAGCGGCCGCGACGGCCCGTGTTGCCCTTCAGGGCCTCGGTCAGACGGCGCGCCTCGTCGCGGGTGGCGGTCGAGGCGGTCATCAGGGCGGCCAGTTGCTCCTTCAGCCCGCCGGTGTCCTCGGCCCGGGTCTTCTCCAGGGCGGCGACGTGCTCCTGGAACTTGGCCAGGGTCTCGGACACAGGCTTGAGCTGGGCCTCCATGCGCTCGCGGGCGACGCGGTCCTGGGCCTGGAAGGTCTCGGTGGCGCGGGCCACCAGCTTGCTCGCCACGGCCTCGGCCGACTGCGAGGCCTGGGCCTTGAGGAACTCCGCCATGGAATCGCGGCTCTCCTCCATCAGCTCCAGTCGGGCGTCGGCGGCGTCGAGCGCCCCCTTGGCCTTCTGCCAGCCCATGAAGGCCCAGAAGAAGCCGGCCACAGAGGCCACAGCGACGACCAGCAGGATGAGTTCAAGCGTGTTCATGCTCCGTTCCTAACCGGAGTCGCGGGTTGATAATAGTCACCCTCTCCCGATGGGAGAGGGCTTGAGCGCACGAGAGCGTCAGCGATCGTTCTTGCGCGAAAGGGTGAGGGTTGGCGGTTGAAGTTGACCGAAGGTCGCTGCGCGGCGGCTTGCGCCGACTGACAGGGTGGGCCCTCACCCTTTCGCCTGGCGGATCGCCTACGGCTCTCCGAGGCTCAAGCCCTCTCCCATCGGGAGAGGGAAAGATTAAGCGGGCCGTCTGGCGCGCAAAGCCTGGATGATGGTGCCGTCGTCCAGCCAGTCCAGCTCGCCGCCGACCGGCACGCCGCGCGCCAGCGACGTGACTTCGACGCCCGCCGCCGACAGGCGCTCGGCGAGGTAGTGGGCCGTGGTCTGGCCGTCGACGGTGGCGGGCAGGGCCAGGACGACCTCCCTCGCCTCGCCTCCTTTCGCGCGACCGATCAGTTCGGCGATGCGCAACTGTTCGGGACCGACGCCGTCCAGGGCCGACAGCAGGCCGCCGAGGACGTGATACTTGCCGCGGAATGCGCCGGAGCGCTCCATGGCCCACAGGGCGCCGGCTTCCTCGACCACGCAGATCAGGGCGTTGTCGCGGGTGTTGTCGGAACAGATCGAGCAGGGATCGCGCGTATCGGGCGCGGCGCAGATCGAGCAGTTGACGACCTTGGCCGCCGTCTCGGCCAACGAGGCGGCGAGCGGCTCGAGAAGCTGCTCCCGCCGCTTCAACAGGGCCAGGGCCGCGCGCCGGGCCGAGCGCGGGCCCATGCCCGGCAGCTTGGCCAGCAGGCTGATGAGCCGTTCGATTTCCGGCCCGGCGGAAGCGGCCATCAGAAGAGTTTCGGCATTCCGGGGATGTTCATCCCGGCCATGGGGCCGGCGGCCTCGCGCATCAGGGCGCTGTTGACCTCGTCCAGCTTGCGCTTGGCGTCGGCGTGGGCGGCGACGATCAGGTCGGCCAGGATCTCGCCCTCGCCGGGCGCCATCAAGCTGTCGTCGATCTTCACCGCGGTAATCTCGCCGGGGCCTTTCAGGGCGATGGTGACAAGGCCGCCGCCCGAGGTGCCCTCGGCGGTGGTTTCGGCCATCTTGGCCTGGGCGTCCTGCAGCTTTTGCTGCATGGCCTGGGCCTGTTGCATCAGGGCGTTGAGGTCTTTCATCCCCTCTAGATAGGGCGATCCGCGGCCCGGCTCCAGCCCCCGCGACAGAAGGCCCCCAGAACGCCGGCCGACATCCGCAACAGTTTTTGTGGTGATTGCTCTTGACCTGATCGACGGAAGCGCCAAATAGCAACCATACAAGTTGCTAATCCTGTTCAGGAGTTTCCCCCCATGGCTTTCGACGCCCTTTCCGCTCGCGACGTTCCGGTGTCCGACGCCGTTCTGGCCCAGTTGTTCACCGAAGCGCGCACGCGCAACGGCTGGAGCGACCGGCCTGTGTCCGACGACCTGATCCGCAAGCTGTACGACCTGACCAAGTTCGGCCCGACGGCGGTCAACATGACGCCCGCCCGCTTCGTCTTCATCACCTCGCCTGAGGCCAAGGCCCGTCTGTCCGTACACATGAGCGAGGGCAACCGCGCCAAGACCCTGGCTGCGCCGGTCAACCTGATCATCGGTCAGGATATCGATTTCCACGACACCCTGCCCAAACTGTTCCCGCACGCGCCGGGCGCCCGCGACTGGTTCCTGGACGAGGCCGGCCGTCGTGAAGCCGCCTTCCGCAACGCCTCGCTGCAAGGCGGCTATCTGACCATCGCGGCCCGCGCCCTGGGCCTGGACGTGGGTCCGATGTCGGGCTTTGACGCGGCGGGCGTGAAGGCCGACTTCTTCCCCGACAGCAAGGTCGAGCCGAACTTCATCATGAACCTGGGCTACGGCACGGACGAGAACCTGTTCCCGCGCTCGCCCCGCCTCGACTTCGAGGAAGCCGCGCAGATTCTGTAAGCATTGGCAGTGTCATCCCGGACGGCGCGCAGCGCCGATCCGGGACCGCCCAAGACGCCGCGCTTCCTGCGGTCCCGGATAGCCCCTGCGGGCTTCCGGGATGACGGCTAATCCTCTTCGCCGACCTCGTCGTCTTCCGGGATGGCGGGCATTTCGACCGCCGGGGCCAGGGTCTTGATGTCCTTGATCTCGGCGCCGGGGAAGGCCTGCATGATGGAAACGACGAAGGGGTCGGCCTCGACCGCCGCACGGCGGGCGGAGCGGGCCTTTTTCTCGACCTCGATCAGGGTCTCGCCGCCGCCCTGACCGTTGGCGGCGATCAGCCAGGTGCGGCCGGTCCATTCCTTGAGCCGCGAGGCCAGACGCCGCGCCAGATCGACGGGCGAGCCCTGTGCGGGTTCATAGACGATGGCGCCGGGCTTGAACGACACCGGCCGCACATAGCGTTCGACGTCCATCTGCAGCGTGATTTCACGCTTCTCGCCGATCAGGGCGACCACGGCCTCGAAGGTCTGGGGATCGGGCAAGGCCGGCTGGGCCATGGGGCGCGCCGCCAGCATGGCCGAGGCGCCGCCTCCTCCTCCTGAGCCGCCGCCGCGCGGACCGCCCGCGCCGCCGCCCGGCAGGGTCCCGCCCGACTGGATGGCCTTCAGCGCCTCTTCAGGTCCCGGCAGGTCGGCGGCGTAGGCCAGACGGACGATGGCCATTTCCACGGCGTCGGCGGGCTTCGGCGCGCGCCGCACCTCGTCCAGGGCCTTGAGCAGCATCTGCCACGTCCGCGACAGGGTTCCCGCCGAGATGGCCGCGCCCAGCGCCGTCAGCTTCTGCGCCTGATCATTGGGCAGGCGGGTGGCGTTCGGGCCGAGCATCTTGGCGACCGAGGCGGCGTGGCAGTGCTCCAGCAGGTCGTTCGTCACCTGCACCGGATCGGCGCCATAGCCGTAAAGGGTGCGGAAATTCTCCAGCGCCTCGGCGGTGCGCCCGGCCATGACGGATTCGAACAGGGCGATGGTCTGGGTGCGGTCGGCCAGGCCCAGCATGTCGCGGACGGTGGCGGTCTGCACCGTCTGCCCGTGCTCGGCTTGAACCAGGGCCTGGTCCAGCAAGCTGAGGCCGTCGCGCACCGAACCCTCGGCGGCGCGGGAAATCAGCGCCAAGGCCTCCTGCTCGATCTTCATGCCTTCGCGGTCGGCGATGCGGCCCAGATGCCCGACCAGCACCTCGGGCTCGACGCGGCGCAGGTCGAAACGCTGGCAGCGGCTGAGGATCGTCACCGGGACCTTGCGGATCTCGGTGGTGGCGAAGATGAATTTAGCGTGGGGCGGTGGCTCTTCCAGCGTCTTCAGCAGGGCGTTGAACGCCTGCGTCGACAGCATGTGGACCTCGTCGAGGACATAGACCTTGTAGCGGGCTTCGACCGGCGCGTAGCGGACGCTTTCCAGAATGTCGCGGATGTCGTTGACGCCGGTGTGCGAGGCGGCGTCCATCTCCATGACGTCCATGTGCTGGCCGGCCATGATGGAGGCGTCGTGACGGCCGTGCGCCGTCAGGCTCAACGACGGCTTGTCGATGACGTCGGTTTCGTTGTTCAGGGCGCGGGCCAAGAGGCGGGCGGTCGTCGTCTTGCCGACGCCCCGCACCCCGGTCAGCATGAAGGCGTGGGCGATGCGGCCCGTGGCGAAGGCGTTGGTCAGGGTCCGGACCATGGCCTCCTGTCCGATCAGGTCCTCGAAGGTGCGCGGACGGTATTTGCGCGCCAGAACCTTGTAGGCGCCGTCGTCGGCGGGCTCGTCGGCGAAGGGTTGAGCCTTGGCGGGCGCGGTTGCGGGCGTTGGCGCGGGCGCGGCGACCGGCGCCGCCACAGGCTCGGGCGCAGCCGGCGGCGCGCCGAACATGTCGTCGGTGTTCTCGTCCCGCTCGGGAACGTCCTCCTCCCAGGGAGGGCCATCAAGATCAGGATCGACGTCGCTCATGATCCTGTCTTAGCGCGCGCAAGCCGCCAGCGCATCCTCCGCTTGGCCGATATGCACCGTCAATCGCGCAGCCGCGTCAGGGCGCTGACGCCTGGGTCCCCGGGTCGCCCTGCGGGCGCCCGAGGATGACGGCGGAAGGGAGAGCCTTACAGATCGGTGGGCAGACGGCCGCCGTTGTCGCGGATCTTCTGAATCACCTGGGCGTGCAGCCAGATGTTCATCGAGGCGCTGTCGGACTTGTCGCCGGTATAGCCCAGCTCGTCGGCCAGTTCCTTGCGCTCGGCCAGCGAGGATTCCAGCCCGACCAGCTTCATCAGGTCGACGATGGAGGTGCGCCAGTTCAGCTTCTGCGCCTTCTGGTCGTTCATGAAGTCAAGGATGCCGGCGACATCGACCTCGGGCGCCGGTTGGGGCGCGGTGGCGGCGGCCGCCGTGACCTGGGGCTGGACAGGGGCCGCGGTCGGCGCAGGCGCGACCGGCGCGGCTGGGGCCGCCTCTTCCTTCTTCTTCTTGAAGATGCCGCCGAGGATGGACCCGAGAACGCTCATTCGCCTGCTCCTGAAAGGTGAAGTCCTTTCAGCGGGCCAGAGCGATTCCGGTTCCGTGAAGCTTGCCAGACGCCGCCGCCTCAATCGCAAAACAGTGTCACGGCGCGGAAAAGAAACGATCATTGTTCGCCAAGGCCATCCTGATACGATGGCCGTGTCAGAGTCGGGGAATGACAATGAAATCCAAAATCGCAGCGGGCCTTATCGCCGCCGCCTGGCTGGCCGCCGGATCGGCGATAGCCGAACCCTTCCAGTCCTTCGTGAACCTGTGCCTAGCCGCCAACGGCGATGCCCAGGCCGTCGCGACGCGCGCCAAGGCCGGCGACTGGTTCGACGTGCCCCCCGAAGCCCTGGAGGACTTCGGCAAGGGGTTCCAGGACTCGGCCCTCTATCTGAACTTCGACCTGAGCCAAAAGGTCGCCCCGGTCGAACCGATCGAAATGCTTGTGACCGGCTGGAGCGACGGCAAGACCGCGCTCGATATGGACGGCCTGCGCCTCGACATCTGCGGACTGATGTCGCCCGAGGCCGACACCCGCGTGCTCAACCGCGACGTGACGGCTCACCTCGGCTTCCCGCCCGTCACGAACGACGGCATGACCTTGTGGCTGTTTTCACGCGGCGCTGACGGTTTCGTTTCCGAAACAGCCCTGATGGACAGCGACGATAAAGCCATTTTCGCCGCCGCCCGGAAGCGCAGGCTCTACGCTCTTTACAGCGTCAATGACGGCGAATTGGGAGGACTGATGCTCGGCGCGATTCGACCGCCCGCCTAGAGCCTCGACCGCATGATCATGTAGGGGAAGTAGAGACCGCGACCCGAAGGTGAATTCGTTGTGGCTGCTGCCTTCCGGCCCTGACCAGGTTGGCGAAGCCTTCGCCCGCGATCTCCAAGGAGGGATATGACGGTTGGCGACGCGGGAATCAAGACCCCTCCCCGCGTCGTCTTGTCGGGGGTATGAAGCGGCCATGTCCCATACCCACGTCTTCTCCGGCAATCCGCTCGACCGCTCGGGCGACCTTCGCAACGACATCGCCTGGCTGGGCGAGCAGGAAGCCAATCCCGAGGCCCTGGCCATGCTGCTGTGGGAGGGGCGGCCCCTGGTCGAGGATCATGAGGGCGGACAGCGCCTGGTCTGGCTGGCGCTGAGCCACGGCCGCGACCTGGTCCCGGACCGCGATCTCTTCCTGGGCCTGTGGAAGGGGGCGCCGGTCTTCGCCATCGAGTTCGAGGGCTCCATCGACCCGACCAGCGGTCCCGTGGGCGGCCTGGGCCAGTTCATCGAGATGCGCGCGGCGGCGGCGGCCCTGCCGGAAGCCGATGTCGCCATCGCGGGGACGGCCAAGAGCCTGTTCGACTGGCGCCGTCGTCACGGCTTCTGCGCGGCCTGCGGCAAGGCCACGGATCAGGCCTCGGGCGGGTGGCGGCGGGTCTGTGCGGCCTGCGGGGTCGAGCATTTCCCGCGCGTCGATCCGGTCGTCATCATGCTGCCGGTCTATAAGGGCGGAGCCGAACCGCGCTGCCTGCTAGGGCGTCAGGCCGCCTGGCCCGAGGGTAGGATGTCGGCCCTGGCCGGCTTCATGGAGCCCGGCGAATCCATCGAGGAGGCCTGCGCCCGCGAGGTGATGGAGGAGGCGGGGCTGACGGTGTCGGGCGTGGTCTATCATTCGAGCCAGCCTTGGCCCTTCCCGGCCCAGCTGATGATCGGCCTGATCGCCGAGGTCACGACCGAGGACGCCGCGCCGGATCAGACCGAGCTGGAGGCCGTGGCCTGGCTGACGCGAGCCGAGGTGCGGGCGGTGCTGGCCGGGACGCATGGGACGATCCATGCGCCGCCGCCGTTTGCGATTGCGCGGCGGTTGCTGGAGGCGTGGGCGGAGGGGGAGTAGGCGCGGCTCCTCTCCCTCCCCTTCAGGGGAGGGTGGTCGCGCAGCGACCGGGTGGGGAGGGCTTGGTAATAAAGGGGTGCCGCGGCTGATTGGCCTGGCCGCCCCCACCCGTCTGACGCTGCGCGTCAGCCACCCTCCCCCAAGTGGGAGGGAGAGGGTCACGTCAGGCCAGCCTTCTGGCCGCCTCCAGATCCGAGGGATTGTCGACCGACAGCGGGGCGTCGGCGATCGCCGAGGCCCAGATCTGCAGGCCCATTTCCAGGGCGCGCAGCTGTTCCAGCTTTTCGCGCTTTTCCAGCGGGGACGGGGGAGCGGCGCAGAAGCGCATCAGGGCGTCGCGGCGATAGCCGTAGATGCCGACGTGGTGCCAGACGGGGCCGTCGCCGTAGAGCGTCGAGCGGGTGAAGTAGAGAGCCCGCCCGCTGGTCCGGCCTTCCGGCAGGGCCAGAACCGCCTTGACCACGTCGGGGTTGGTGCGGTCCGAGACATCGGCTTCGGCGGCCACGAGGGTGGCGATGTCGCAGGCTGATTCGCGGGCCAGCAGGTCGGCGCAGGCCCGCGCCAGATCGGGCGAGGCGAAGGGCATGTCGCCCTGGATGTTGATGACGATGTCATGGGCGGCTTCGGGATCGACCGCCTCCACCGCCGCCCGGATGCGGTCGGACCCGCTGGGCAGGGCCGGATCGGTCAGGACGGCCAGGCCGCCCGCCGCCTCGACCGCTTCGACGATCTCGGGATCGCCCGCCGCCACGGCGACGCGGAAGCCGGACAGGGCCGCCTGTTCCCAGGCGCGCACGATCATGGGCTTGCCGCCGATATCGGCCAACGGCTTGTTCGGCAAACGGGTCGCCGCCATGCGAGCGGGTATCAATATCAGCGGATTCATCAGTCTGACGCGTCCTGTGACGCCCGGAAGCGCCCGGGCCGGTTGCGAAGGTCGCGCTAGCGTGTAAGAGACGCCCACGCAAGAATATGCCTGACACCGCTTCCGTGGTGGGGGGGCTCATTAGATACGGGAAGCGACGACGCGCATGAGCGGCGATCTGAAGTGGAACAAGATTATGGGCGCGTGCCTGGGCACCGCCTTTGTCATCCTGGTGGTCCAGCAAGTTTCGGGCATGGTCTATCACACCAAGCAGCCTGAGAAGATGGGCTACTTCGTGGACGCGCCGGACGAAGCCGCGGGCGCCGAGCCGGCCGCCCTGCCGATCGACTGGGGCACGGTTCTGC
The DNA here is from genome assembly GCF_013386595.1 of Brevundimonas sp. P7753. Classification (NCBI taxonomy): domain Bacteria; kingdom Pseudomonadati; phylum Pseudomonadota; class Alphaproteobacteria; order Caulobacterales; family Caulobacteraceae; genus Brevundimonas; species Brevundimonas sp. P7753. The sequence goes on from NZ_JACARP010000059.1 coordinate 37,430, forward strand.
CGACCGCCGACCTGGCCGCCGGTGAAGCCGCCTTTGCGCGCTGCCAGGCCTGCCACACCGTCAACGCGGGCGGCGCCGACGGCATCGGCCCGAACCTGAACGGCGTCATGGGCGGTCCCGTGATGCACCGTGCGGGCTTCGCCTATTCGGACGCCATGGCCAAGCACAAGGCCGAGGCCCCGACCTGGGGCTATGACCAGATCGACGCCTTCCTGACCGCGCCGGGTCGTTATGTTCCCGGCACCAAGATGTCCTTCGCCGGCATCCGCGACGAGAAGACCCGCATCAACCTGATCGCCTGGCTGCGGACGCAGGGTTCGGGCGGCTTCGCCATCCCGGCCTCGGACCCGGCGCGTCAACCGGGCGCTGCTGCGGCTCCGGCCGCTGACGGCGCGGCTCCGGCTGCTGAAGGCGCCGCCGCCACGGAGGCCGCTCCGGCCGCCGAGGGTGCGGCTCCGGCCACGACGCAAGCGACCCCGGCCGCCCCGCCGGCCGCGACCAGCGCCCCGACGGCGTAAGCGTCAGACATTCAAGACGACGGGAAAAGGCGGCCTTCGGGTCGCCTTTTCTGCGTTTGGAGATATCGCTAGCCGTCATCCCGGAAGCCCGCAGGGCTATCCGGGACCGCAAGAAGCCTCGCCGTCTGCGCCTGGGGCGGTCCCGGCTCTACGCCTCGCGATGCGAGGCTGCGGCCGGGATGACGAATAATTTGGGGATCAGATCCGCCGGAACACGGCCGAGGCGAAGCCTTCGCCGGTCAGGCGGGCCTCGACCTCAGCCAGGGTCTCGATGACCACGCCGCCGTGCGCGCCGGTGGCGTGAATGACCTGATCGGCGTCGACCATGATGGCGGAATGGCCGGTCCAGTCGTGGTCGCGGTTCGGGGCCATCCAGACGACCAGATCGCCGCGCTGGGCGGCGTCTCGCGCAATGGGGCGGCCCAGATCGGCCTGGGCGTCGGAACGACGCGGGCCAGGCAGGCCGCAGGCCAGCAGGGCCTGTTGCACCAGACCCGAGCAGTCGGTCTCGAACGAGGAGCGAGCGCCGAGCGCATGGGGGCGGCCCAGCAGCCGTTCGGCCACGGCGACCGGCTCGCGCTCGAAATCGCCGACAGGTTGAAGATCAGTGTCGCTCAACCCCTCGCTCGTCTCGCCCACCAGGGCGTTCAGCGGCAGGGCGGCGGTGACGGAGGCGACGCGGCGGGCAGGCAGAGGCGCGCCGGGCGACAGCAGGTCCAGCGCGATCCACCCGACCACGCCGTCGCGGCGCGCCCGACCCCAGGCGCGCTCGCCCTGACGATGCAGGACGTCGAAGGCCTCGCCGTAAAGCAGTTGATCCGTGCGCTGGTCGGCGTCCGACAGAATGTCCGCGACCGGAACCCGGCAATGCATGGGCTCGGTGCGGCGATAGGCCTCGGCCCGCATCAGACCTTCGAGCGCCTGCTCGGCCAGCACGATCCGATCTCCATCCCGAAGGATCAGAGGCGGGCCGGGCGGGATAAGGGCCAGAAGGTCGGACAAACAGGGCCTCAGCGGCGGTTCACGCGGGTGAACCGCCATATGTAAACGCCGAAGCCAAATCGGGCGTTAACGGCCTCGACTATTTCGCGAATCGGTCGCGCAGATAGCGATAGCAGGCGCGCAGGGCCTGGGCCTCGCCGCCCTCAGGATGTCCGGGACGGGCGCGCGGATTCCAGGCGAAGATGTCCATGTGCGCCCACGATCCCGTGGTCGGCGCAAACTTCTGCAGGAACAGCGCCGCCGTCACCGACCCGGCCTGGGCCCAGGCGGCGGAATCATTCCTCAGGTCGGCGATCTCGCTGTCCAGCGCGACGCGATAGCCGGCCCACAGCGGCATCCGCCACAGGGGATCGCCCACCGCCCGCCCGGCGCTGAGGATACCCTCGGCCAGAACCTCGTCGTCGGTATAGAGAGGCGGCAGTTCGGGGCCGAGCGCCATGCGCGCCGCCCCGGTCAGGGTGGCGAAGTCCAGCGTCAGGTCGGGTTCATGCTCGCCCGCTCGCGTCAGGACGTCGGCCAGGATCAGGCGGCCCTCGGCGTCGGTATTGCCGATCTCGATGGTCAGGCCCTTGCGACTCGACAGGATGTCGCCGGGGCGGAAGGCGTCGGCGGAGACGGCGTTCTCGACGGCGGCGACCAGGACCACCAGGCGCACGGGCAGGTCGGCCTGCATGATCAGGCGGCCCAGGGCGAGCGCATGGGCCGAACCGCCCATGTCCTTCTTCATGTTGCGCATTCCGGCGGCGGGCTTGAGGTCCAGACCGCCGGTGTCGAACACCACCCCCTTGCCGACCAGGGCCACCAGCGGCAGGTCGGTCTGATCCAGCTTCCAGCCGATCTCCAGCACGCGCGGCGCGCGGTGCGGGGCGGCGGCGCGGCCGACGGCGTGGACGGCGGGGTAGTTGTCCTCCAGCAGGGCGTCGCCGGTCGTGACGGTCAGGGTCGCGCCCGAGCCTTGCGCGATCTCGCGGGCGATGGTCTCGATCTGCAGCGGGCCCATGTCGGCGGCGGGGGTGTCGACCATCTCGCGGGCCAGGGCGGCGGCGGCGGCGATGTTCAGGGTCTCGGTCAGGTTGAGGCCCGAAGGCGCGACCAGACGGGCGCGACCGCGCTCGGGCCGGGCCTTGTAGCGGTCGAACAGATAGCCGCCGAGGGCGAAGGCCAGGGCGGCCTGCTGGGCCGCCTCGCCCTCGACACCTTCCAGTCGCCAGTCGCCGGCGGGCAGACGGGTCGGCAGCGACCGCGCCGTCATGGGATCAAAAGCCTCGCCGGCGCCGAACAGGGCCTCAAGCGCGGCGCCGTCGTCGCCGGGGACGATCAGCAGCTGGCCCGCCTTGCCGGTGAAGCCGTTGGCCTCGGCCCAAGCCGCCGACTTGCCGGTCAGCGCCTGCCCCTGCTTCAGTCCTTGGCCTTGGCCTTGCGCGATCACGCGCACCGGGCGCGCGCTGTCGGAAGCGGCGATCAGCAGGTCGGAGTGAACGACGGACATGGGGCGAGCCTTTCCGGCCCTTAAAGGCCGATTAACCAAACCTTGACCCGGAAGAGCGACGCTGAGGCCGCAGGAAACCGTCCGGACCCTCTCCATGTCGCGCACCGCCGCCGCCGCCGCAACCATGACGCTGGCTCTTTGGGGCCTGTCGGGCGCCGCCATGGCGCAAACGCCGGCGCCCGCCGCCGTTCAGGCGCGTCAGCCCGCCGACGCCGCGACGCGCGCCAGCTACGACCGCGCCGACGCCCTAAGCCGCTCCGTCTTCTGGTCGCAGGAACAGCAGGTCAATCCGATGGACCCGGTCGCCGGGGTCAAGCTGGCGCAGGCCCTGCGCGAAATGGGCCAGTTCGATCAGGCCGCCGAAACAGCGCAGAACGTCCTGACCGTCCAGCCCGCCAACGTCGAGGCCATGCTCGAGGTTGGCCGTGCCCATATCGCGCGCGGTCAGGCCTTCTACGGCATCAACGCTCTGGAACAGGCGCGGGCCGCCGCGCCGCGCGACTGGCGGCCCCTGTCGCTGCTGGGCGTGGCCTATCAGCAGGTGCGCCGTCCCGACGACGCCAAGGCCGCCTGGACCGAGGCCCTGCGCCTGTCCCCCGACAATCCGGACGTCCTGACCAACGCCGCCATCGCCCAGATGGGCGAGGGCAATGCGCCATCGGCTGAGATCCTGTTGCGCCGCGCCGCCGCCCAGCCGAACGCGACCCTGAAGGTGCGCCAGAACCTCGCTCTGGCTCTGGGCCTGCAGGGCAAGACCGCCGAGGCGGAGCAGATCCTCCGCCGCGAGCTGCCGCCGGAGGCCGCCGACGCCAACCTGCGCTGGCTGGCCGAGCGGACGGCGGCGGCGGGGGCCTCCGTTCCGGTCGCCGAGACCGCCGGATCGGCCCGCACCTGGTCCTCGCTTCAGGGCGGGTAAAGACCAGCGCTGCGTCTCTCCCTCCCCGTTCGGGGAGGGTGGCTGACGCGCAGCGTCAGACGGGTGGGGGCGCTCGGCTGTTCAAGCGTCGC
>NZ_JACARP010000060.1:0-20848 GCF_013386595.1 Brevundimonas sp. P7753
AGAGCCGTCCACAGCATCAGTAGCGGACATTGGCTGAACGCCTGGAGGCGGACCGTCGCTTCGAGCGAGATAGACCCTCACCGTAGGATCCTCTCCTCTGCCCGTGTCAGTCTGGCGAACCTCTTCCCGCCCCAACCTCTTAGACACGCCGCGCACTTGGGCTTGGGCGTCGCCGTTTCGGCAGTCCGCTCGGGTTGGACCAGAAGGTGAAGACCGCCAGCGATCCCAGCAGGGTCAGCGCCAACCCGGAGGCGGCGACCACAAGTCGATAGGCCAGCCCCCCGACCTTGGCGGCGTGGATCGGGTACTGGGCGTTAATGACCCGCAGCCCAAGAGGCAGCCCCATGGCGTCGCGTGTTCCGACAATCCGTCCATCGGCGGGATCGAACCAGACCTGGGTCCGGCCGTTGGGCAGCCATTCCGCCGTCCGCCGCATCCGCAGGCCAATCAGACCGCCCTGTTTGGTTGGCAGGGAGACGATGCGCGCCTCGGCGTCAGGGAAGCGGGCCTGGGCCGCCGTCATCATAGCCGGCCAGTCCAGATCGGCGGACAACACCCCCCCTTCATGTTCCGGCTGGGCCATGACCGCCTTCAGGTCGGCGCCCGGCGACAAGGCCTGGGCCAATCCGTCATACAGGGGCGATAGGGCCACGATCGCCCCGGTCGTCAGGACGACGGCCAGGACCGGCGCGCTCCACACGCCCATGTCGCGATGATGCTTGACGATCCCTGGGCGCTTCCACGCCCTCGGCATGACCGCAAAGACGAAGGTGCGCCGCGTGGGCCACCACAGGATCACCCCGGTGACGACAAAGCCCAGACCCGCCAGGCCCGCGATCCCGGCGATGGTTTTTCCCGTGTCGCCGATCAGCAGATAGTGGTGCAGGTCGAACAGCCACAGCTCCGGCCGCGCCCACAGGCTTTCCCAGCGCGCTACGACCGCGCCCGACTGGGCGGCGTAGGCGCCGCGCGTCTTGTCCTCATAGTTCAGTCGGAGGACGCCCAGACTATCAGAGGCCAGGATGACCGAACGCGGACGGTCCGGCGCCGCGAACGCCTGATCCAGCGCCGCGCCAATAGCACTTGGGTCCGAAACCCGCGCCTCTGCGGCGTGGGGTACGACCAGGCGCAGCCAGTCGTCCTTAAACACCAGGACCGTCCCGGTCAGCCCCAGGACGAACAGCAGCAGGCCGATCAGCCCCCCGGTCCAGCGATGCGCCAGTCGAACCAGACGCATCAGAAGCGACGGTCCCACCCGAGGGTGAAGGAACGGCCCCGACCGGCGAAGTAGCGCAGGTTGTCGGCCGGATTGCTGGTGTCGGAGCTATAGGTCACATAGTCCTCGTTGAAGAGGTTCTGCACCGCCAGCGACACCCCGCCGAAGGCGAAGTCATAGCGCAGGTAGGCGTCCGCCACGGTGTAGCCTTCGAAATTGTTGCGCACGTCGCCGCCCTCGAAATCACGCGCCAGATAGGCCTGGACCTGCAGGCGCGCCGACAGCGGGCCGTTGGCGTAGACGGCGGCGGCGTTGATGCGGTCCGGCGAGATGTTGGCGCCGTCCAGGTCCCGGTCCACCCGGCCGTCGTCGTTGGTGTCGGTCTGGCCGCGCAGGCGGGCGTAGCCGGTCGAAACCGTCAGCCCCTCGATCGGGGTGCGGGCGCGCAGGTTGAGCTCCAGCCCCTCGATCTCGACGGCCTGGCGCTGGACGTCATAGACGCCGTCGGCGTTGCGAACGAGGAACTGACCCAGGTCCGACGAGGACCAGAAGTAGGTCGCCCCGGCTTCGAACGGACCGCGCTTCACCTCCAGCCCGATCTCCTGATTGTCCGAGACGACCGGACTGATGTCGAGGAAGCCCTCGACCGTGACCCCGTCGACGTTGATGGAGCGCAGGATGCGACCCACGTCAGGCACGGTGTAGCCCTCGGCGTAGCTGACATAGGCGCGCACGCCATCCAGCGGTTCATAGACCACGCCGCCGTTGACCAGGGTGGCCTCGAACTTGGGCTTGCCTCCCGTGACCCGGCGCGAACCATAGGAGGCCAGGGTGGTGAAGTCGTCGATCGACAGTTCGACGTTTTCCTGGCGCACGCCGCCGGCCAGGCGCACCCGGCCGTCAAACAGCCGCATATTGGCCTGGACGAAGGGCGCCACGCTCTGGAACTCGGTCGGCGGCACCCAGGCGCGGTTGGTGGCGATCATCAACTGCTCGGTGCGGTCCTTCATGGCGTCCAGACCCAGGGTCGCGGTCAGCCCTGGCACGCCCGGCACGGCCCGTTCATAGCTGGCGCGCGCGCCCAGCTTGCGCGACCGGTTCGACGACTGGTCGAACAGGGTCCCGATGGGAGCGATACTCGCGTCCTGGAAGGTGGCCGAGCGGTCGCCGCCGAAGGTGTCGCGCGTGCGGTTGAAGAAAACCTGGGCGCTGAAGTCGCCGCCGGCCAGATCGCTGTCGGTCAGCGAGGCCGAGACGGTCTCGACCCGGTTTGCGGCAGGCTCGCCCTGGACTTGACCGCGCACGCTGCTGGTCGGACGGCCGATGAGGCGATTGCCCGCCACCGCCACATAGTCGCCGTCGCCCTTCAGTTCGAAACGGTTGGCGAGCAGGTCGAGGCGCACCGTATCGGTCAGGTTCCAGCCGAAGCGGCCGAAGAAGGACAGGGCCTTGGAATCCTGCACCTCGCCCTGGGTGTTGTCGACGCCGACGCGGCGGCCGTTGGCGTCATAGAAGGCGCCGCGTTGGTCGAAAGCCACGCCGAAAACACCGTCGAAGTCACCGTGGCGATAGGCGGCCAGACCGCCCAACTTGGCCCCGACGCCGTCGCCTTCCGGCCCGCCCGCGCTCGAGACCTGGGCCAGCATCCGGCCCGTGAGGCCGTCTTCGGTCGGGGCTCCGACCGTCACCTGATTGACCACCCCGCCCGTGGCCCCGATGCCCTGCAGGGCGTTGGAGCCGTAGATCAGCTCCACCCGGTCGATGAAGAAGGGATCGATCGTATAGCCGTCGCGCGAACCGTCACGGATCGGCGTCGACTGCGGGATGCCGTTGATGGCGAAGAGCGGCGACCGGCCGCGCAGGCTCTCGCCCGAGCCGGTCAGCTTCTGCCGCGTCGGCGAGAAGGACGGCGACAGGGTCGCAACGGCGTCGATCACCGAACCGCTGATAGCCACCTGCTCGGCCAAGGCCTTGCGGTCGATCACCTCGACCGTCATCGGCAGGGCGCTGGCCGGCAGATTGGTCCGGGCCGCAGTGACCACCACATCCTCGACGGAACTGGCCGCTTGCTCCTGCCGCGCCGTCTGGGCGGCGGCGGTCGAGGCGAAGGCGGTCCCGGCCAGCAGGACCGAGACGGCGACAAGGCCCGAGGATCGGCGCAGCGGCGGAAGGGACGAGAAGAGAGGCATGGGGGCTCCTGAAGAAGGCCCCGCCGCTTAAATGCAATTGCGAGCGACTTGCAATAAAATTCCTAACTGAATCTTCAGCGAATGACGACCGGCCTGCGCCAGGGGCAGACATTGGGTCATTGCCGCTAAGTGGACCTTCGCCGAGTGTGTTGCAGCGATCAGTTTCACAGGCATCGAACTGCAGGATACGGGTCCGCTTCAGCGATCGACTTCGCGAGCACCTTGGATAGTGATAGAATGATATCATTATTTATAAAAATCGTCTATTTTCGTTATGATGATATCACTTCTTACCCCTGTCCGCGCCCTTGAGAAGCTCGGTGGGAATATCCGTGAGCGCCGACTGGCGATGGGCTTCACCCAGGCTGGTCTTTCCGCGCGATCCGGCGTGCCTCTGGGGACGCTGCGTAAATTCGAGCGTACCGGGCTGGGCTCCACTGAAGCTCTGGTGAAGCTGCTCTCCATTGTCGGCGGCCTTGAGGCGACCATCGAGGCGGCCAAACCAGAAGCGTTGACGTTCGCCTCGATTGACGAGGTCTTGAAGGATGCCCCTCGCTCCAGGCGGAAGAACGGATGGCGCACATGAACCTTTCACCCGTAGCCGCAGTGGCTGTCGGCCTGGATTTCGGCGGAGGCGCAACCCGCGTCGGCCGATTGGCCGCGCGCGATCGCAGAATCTATTTCGAGTACGACGCCGATTTCATCGCGAACGCCGTCGAAATTTCACCGCTCAGCCTGCCCTTGCGACCGGGCCTGCAGACGACCGATACCGCCCTGTTTGAAGGCTTGCCGGGCGCCTTCAATGACAGCCTGCCCGACGGCTGGGGCCGTCTCCTGTTCGATCGCGCCTTGCGCGTCCAGGGCCTTCTCCCGGAACAGATCAGCCCGCTCGACCGGTTGGCTCACGTGGGCGCCCATGGCATGGGCGCCCTGACTTACGAGCCCGACCTCACGCCAGAGGAGGCGGCGGCCGCCCAGACGCTCGAACTCGACCGGATCGCCGACCAGGCCCAGGAGGTGCTCGAGGGGCAGGCGGATGAGGTTCTGGCCGACCTTATCGCCCTTAACGGCTCGTCGGCGGGCGCGCGGCCGAAAGCGATGATCGGTTTCAACACGGCATCGGGGGAGGTGTTGCACGGCGCACGATCACTCCCCGACGGCTATGATCACTGGTTGGTCAAGTTTCCCAACAGCCATGACGGCAAGGACGCCGGAGCCATCGAATTCGCCTACGCTCGCATGGCGACCGCAGCCGGGGTCGAGATGACGGAGACGCGTCTCCTCACCACCGGCAGGGGCTCCGCCTACTTCGCCACCCGTCGCTTTGATCGGGATGGGGACCAGCGTTTGCACGCCCACACGGCCTCGGGCCTGCTTCACGCCGACCACCGGATTCCTTCGCTGGACTACGAAGCCCTCGTAGCGTTGACCACGCGCCTGACCCACGACGTGCGCGAAGTCGAGAAGATGTTTCGTCTCGCCGCCTTCAACGTCATCGCCCACAATCGAGACGATCACGCCAAGAACTTCACCTTCCTCATGAATGCGCAAGGCGAATGGCGACTATCGCCGGCCTATGACCTGACCTTCTCCTCCGGTCCCGGGGCCGAACAGACGACGATGGTGATGGGCGAAGGCCGAAACCCCTCTGTCGAACATCTGCAGCGGCTCGGCGAAACGGCTGGGCTCAAGAAGGCGCCGGTGAACGAAATCATCGACCAGACGCGCGAAGCTGTGCGCGACTGGCCCGACCTCGCCGAGGCCCATGGCGTGACCAGGACCAACATCAAGTTGATCGGCGAACGTCTGGACCGGTTCAAGTGAACCATGGGCGATATAGGGGCGTCCCGGCGCCCCCTGAAGTTCGGGCTCGAGCCTCAGGCGCTACGAACATCTTCTCCACGGAGCAAGATCATCCGGCGGCTTGAGATCCGTGCAGGGACGTGGAGGCAGCGCGAACGAATAAGACCCGCTCGGATCTGATTTCTGGCTTGGGAGTGAAACCCGCTTCAGCAAAGGCGCGCTTCTGCGGCGGTGCTGAAGCAGCAGCCTCCGCCCGCCACCATTCCAGGTCAGAGGACGCTTTTGGCAGAAGGCCTCCGACAATCCTCTCGATATCACGAAAGGTCAGCGTCACTTCCGGTGTCCGCTGCCGCCGCAGATACCGCACCAAGGGCGCATACTTCGCCATCGCCATCACCTCCGCCGCCCGGAACCCCCGAGACCCCACGCTACCGCCAGGCCAATAACGCCCACGGATTTAACGACATGTGCAGCGAATAGAAACGGTCCGACCAGCGCGCCAACAGGGGGGCCAAAGGCGCGATGGTCGGACCGTCGCCCTCCCGACCTGGGGGGAGGAATCCACGGAACGCGGACTATTCGTCGAAGTTCCGCCGCGCTGACCAGGGCCCTTGGACCCGAACTCCGCACCTTTCTGTAGTTAGAAGTGACTGCAGTCGGACTCGTCCGAACCCGCATGATCCTGAGCGCGCCTCCCACCGATGTTCCAGAGCGTCTTCGCGGAGTCTCTATGTCGACAGCACCCGGCGTCACTCGCATCGTTGTGGTTCGATGTGACGGAGCATGGCAGATGCTCTGCGCCGGACAGGACGCCGGTCGTTTCGATTTCAGCGTCGATGCCGTTGATGCAGCCATCAGAACCGCGAAATCTCATCCAACACTGCTGCCAGATTAGCGTGGAAGACCAGCAAGACTGTCCTGACCGTTCTCGCAGGCTCCGCTGTGACAGGGTCCGCGTGTCATTCAGCGGTGCTATCGCGAGAGGCGCCAGACTCTTGATGGCGTCGCACAACCGGGCATGACAGTTCGGCCCGCTCGGCGAGAGACGGTCCGAACTGTCCGTGGAGGCGAGGTCGGTCGCCTCCACATTGTCTTCTTAAGGCAAAGCCTGTTCGCCTAGAAGCCGAAGTCGATCTGATCGACGTGGACCGGGCGGGCGCGCCGTTTTCGTTCAGGCCGCCGCACCGGCCCATTCACCAGGCTCTCTGAAATTTCTTCCCGTTCGCACCCTCCATTCGACGCCGCCGGTGAGGAACGTCCGGGCGCCCGACGCGGCATGCCAGGCAGCCGAGGCCTCGAAGGCGGGACCAGCGCCCTTGTCGTCCCCCGCGCGCCCTTCCAGGCCGTCAACTCGCTCTCCCACCATCCCACCCGGCCCGGCGAAACGGTCACGGGCGTCGGAAATTCTCCGATCCGCTGCATCCGCCAGGCCGTGGACCGACTGATGCCCGCGATATCCTGGACACGCCTCCAGGGCAGCAACCGGTCCTCCGGCCCTCCTGACTCGATGGATTCTCCATCCACCCGGAAGTTCATGGCGCCAGACCCAGGCGATGGTCGACCTTCCTGACAAGAGCCGTATGCAGAAGACGGGCGTCATGCTCTGCATCCAGGCAATCCCGGTCAGCCCATGTCTCGATCACAGCCTTCAGGGCGAAGCTCGTCGACGGATCCGCGAGCAGTCGGTCCAGCGTCGTATGATCGATGCTGTCTATCTCACGCACGACCGCGGCCCCTCGCCGCCGGAGGCGCGCCGGTCCTCACCTCGGTGATCTGGGCCCTCGCCCATTCCCGCAGCAGTCCGCGCGGGTAGAAGGGCCTGGAGCGGATGTGGCGGCACGGCGGACCGTTGGACGCCGTTGACCAGAGGCGCGCGAGCGTGGCGGGCTTGAGCCGGATCCCCAGAAGCGCCAGGAAGGCCGAGGCCTCCGCACGCGTCAGCAGATCATCGTCGCCCTGCGGAACCATGGCGTCATCGCCCGAGGCATCAGGGATCATGGCGCGCCCTCCCGCCGACACTGCCGGGCGTTCACGACGACCCGGCCGGCGCTCAAGGCGAGATAGCATTCAATAACAGATTCAACATATTCCTCCGTCTCCCTGATGCGAGGAACGCGCCCGAGGGAGGCTACTCTGGCCGGCCCGGCGTTAAACGCAGCCAGGGCTAGCCTGACGTCCTGAAAACGCCTGAGCTGGCGCGCCAGATAGTCCGCTCCGCCACGCAGGTTCTCAACCGGGTCGAAGCGATCCTCGACGCCGAGCTCCCGCGCTGTCGCGGGCATGAGTTGCGTGAGGCCCGCCGCTCCCGCCGGGGAGACAGCATTCGATCGGTAGGCGCTTTCCGTCATTACGAGAGCGTGAAGCAGCTTCGGGTCCAGACCGTGACGCGCGGCTGCGGCGGCCACGGCGTCGCCGAACGGCTGGGTCAACGGCGCCAAGCGAAGATCATCCCCGTCCTCAGGCTCCGCCGCCTGCGCCGCAAAGGGACGTCCGAACAGATCGCCCCCGGCCCGGCTCCAGTCTATATCCTGGGCCGAGGCTGCAGCCGGCGCGCTCAGAAGAAGCGCCGCCGCAAAAACCAGTCTCACCATGTCAGAACCTCCCGATAGACCCCCACCGCCTCCCCTCGCAGGACAGGGCCGAAATAACGGCTGTCGAAACTTCCCGGCGTGTCGCCGAGCAGGAAGAGTTCGTCGCGCGCCAGACGGCGACAATCGCGCCAGACCGGCAAGGCCGCGCCCTGGCGATCACGATCGAGCGTTCGCACCCGTCGCCCTGGCGTCCGGACTATTCCGAACCCGGCGCAGACCCGGTCGCCTTCTACGGCTGCGACGCGCTTGAGCAGGAGGACGTCGTGCGGCATCCCGAGGTGCTTCAGATAGGATCGCGCCGCCGCCGGCTGGGCGATCGCCACGAGTGCGCCGCGCTCCGCCGTCGCGCGTGTGCGGAAATAGAGACCAGGCGGCACGCTCGGACTTTCATTCACCAGGATCCAGTCCGGCCAGTCGTCCCCGACGATCAGAGCCACGCCGAAAAGGCCGGCCGCCGCCACCGGCGCAACCCACCGCTGGAATGTTCGGCGCCTCATGGCCTGTAGGCCTCCAGGATCACGTCGCGGGTGATCAGCACCCGGACCGGCGCACCAGGCCGAAGGCGTATGGAGGGTCGGACTTCCAGTTCGCGATCCACCAGACGGCCGCCCACCTGGGCGCCCTCGATCGCGGCCGCATCCCCGGCGTCGCCGAGCCAGCCGCCTGAACCCCGCCCTCCATCGCTCCCGCCGCCTTCGTCCCGGGCGATCTGTCCGAGCGTGGTGATGGCTCCCGCGAAGAGGGTCCCGACCAGGAGGGGAAACAGGCGCCGGTCGACCTGTCCGCGCACGCCGACCGCCCCCTGGGCGTCCACGCCGGGTTCGCCGCCGAGGATCAGGCTCTTGCCGTTCGGCAGGATGAGGCGATCCCAAACGAGAAAGGCCCGCCGGTCGCCATAGGCGCTTTCACCCTCATGACGACCGATCAGCCGCGTGCCCTGGGGCACCAGCAGGTGCCGTCCGCTCACCGTATCAAAGACGTTCTGGGTCACCATGGCGACGACCGGCCCCGCGCGGGCGGTGTCGACGCCGGTCAGCAGGGCGGCAGGGACCACGGTGCCGGCCTTGAGCTCGAAGGGCGACAGGGGCGCGACCAGGGCGTTCTCGTTGTATGCGGAGCCCCGCCGTCCGTTCACCGCCGAGCCCTCGCCTGATCCCGGCGTCGACGACGCGGCCCCCTCTGCCGACGAACCTCCGCCCCTCCCTGCATCGAAGAACAGGGCCGAGCGCGCCGCCTGGTCCGCGCCGGCAGCCGCCATGGACCTCGGCGCCGGCGGCGGACGATAGGCCTGCGCAGGATAGACGGAGGCCGGCGTCGCCGCAGACGGCGGATCGGCGGCTTCCGGCGCCGCCCCGCCCCGAGGTTCCGGCAGGCGGTCGTAGCTGGACGGCTGGCGGGTGACGACCTCGGTCGGCCGCACCACGCCCCGCCCATTGTCCGGACGGTTCTCGATCGCCCGCTCCTGCGCATTGGCGCGAAGCTCGGGCTGGATCACGAAGGCCCAGGCCAGGGAGCCTCCCACCAGAACCACGCCGCCCATGACCATGACCTGGACGACCGATCTGCGCAGCCGGATCACCGGCGGCCGCGGCGCGCGCAGGGACAGACCCGGCGCCGGCTCTTTCGGCTGCGGCCCCTCCGTCGCGGACAGGCCAGACGTGTCAGGCCCGTTCTTCGGCCCGTTCATCGGACTGCTCCGGCCAGACGATGGATCCGCACGACCTGAGGGCGGCGATCCCCAAGGCGCAGTTCGGCGCGGTCGAACAGGCGGTCGACCACAAACATCCCGCCCTGCTGGCGGTAGTTGACCAGCTGGGCTTCGCCTTCCGGCGTCAGCACGAACAGCACTGGCGCCTCGTCGACCTGCAGGTCGGCGTCGAAGGAAATGAAGGTGCGCAGTCCATCGTTGAAGACCGACGACGGCGTCCAGCGCGCCCGCCGCCCCCGGGGTTCGATGCGGTAGCGCGCGTCGAGCGGCCCTTGCGGCGTCACGAGCGGGTCGGGGCCTTTCGGTTCATCGTTGTCAGTCTCAGGCCCCGCCCCAGATCCGACCGGCGCAACCTCATCCCAGGCCACAGCCGCGTTGAAGGCGTCAGCCGCCCCGCTCTTGAGGTCCAGCAGATAGACGCGGCGATTGGTGGTCAGGACCAGGTTGGTCTCCAGCCCGCGCTCGAGCGGCTTCAGCAGGACATGGGTCCGGAGCGCCGCTCCCGTTCCCGAGGCGACTTCGCCAATCTGCCAGCGGACCGTGTCGCCGGCGGCCTTGGAGACCAGGACCTCGCCCTCTCCGAGCGTCAGGGTGGTGACGCGCAGGGGCGCCGTCCAGATCTCGAACACCCGCCCCGGCGACCAGGCGAAGAGCTGAACCCCGCCGACGAAACCGTCCGCGCGGGACGGCGCGCGCGCCGCCTGGTTGGCGCGGGCGATCGCGGCCCGCCCGGTCGGCGTCGGCGCCGGCGCCGGCGACGGCGCGGGGGCGTGCGGCGACTGATCTTCAGCCGGCGCCCGGCTCGCCACAGAGAGATAGGGAACGGCCGTGGCGCTTTCGACGGGCGCGGCCTCTTCGGCAACGGCGTCCAGAACATGGGGCGCTGCGACCGCCTGCTCAGGTGCCGCACCAGACCACAGGCCCTCATCATCCACGCCCGGCAGCATAGCGCAGCCGGACATCAGCAGGCCTGCGGCCAGGGTCAAGGTCGGCTTCAGGAGGCGTCGGGGGTCCATGATACGTCCTCGATCTTCAGTCCCAGGGGGTTCTTCATCAGCTCGGCCTCGGTGCGGGGCGGCTGGAGTCCAGTGGTGATCAGGGCCCGCCAGCGTTCGCTCCCGGCCTGCTGGCCGTTCACGAAGCGGGTCTCGCGCCATTGCAGGTCGTAGGTCCGCTCGGTGCGGCGCACGACGTTGAGGACCTCGACATTGACCGCCTCCCGACCGGCGTCGACGAAGGGGTCGTGGGTCTGGGCCCAGGCATTGAGGAAGGCGGCGGCGCGCGGCGTCATCAGGTCATAGGCCCGCAGCCAGTTCTGCCGGATGACGATGGGGTCGATGCTCTTGGAGCGGACGTCGCGGATCCAGCCACTGAGCGCATGGCCGACCTGGGCCTCGCTGGGCTCGTAGCGGCCGCCGATGGCGGTGATCCTCTGGGTCTCGCCCCAGTCCGACACCTCCACCACGAAGGGCAAGACCACGGCCCGCTCGGCCTGGACCCACCAGCCCGCGCCGAGGAAACCGGCCAGTACCAGATTGGCCAGGGCCATGCGCCGCCAGTTGCGGGCATGGGCCAGGGACAGGCCCATGCGGTCGTCCCAGACCTGGCCGGCCCGCTGATAGGGAGTGGAGTCCGGGGCGGAGCTCAGCGCCCGCCGGGGTCGGAAGAAGGGATGCATGATCTCAGGGCTCCTCGGTCTTGAGGGAGGGCGACAGGACGCCGCTGGTCTCGCCCGACGGCATCAGGCCGCGTCCGGCGTTGGCGACGAAGAAGGCCTGAAGGGCTGCGGATCGACCCTGACGCCTGCCCCTCGCCGGGGCGCCGCCCTCCGCCGCCGCGCGGTGGAAATCCCGCCGCGCCGTTTCCGCCTCGCGGGCGATGGTTTCGGGCTTTCGAGCCGGGCCTGAACCACCCATCGGACCCGGCATCTCGCCCGCTGCGTCCTTCCCCGACGTCGATGCCGGGCGCGCCTCCGCAGCCGAAGACGTTTCCTGCTGCGGGCCGGCATCCGGAGACCAGGCCCGCTGGGCCTCGCTGACGCCGGTCCCTCCAGGCGCGGATCTCGGTCCCGACGGTGACGGGTTGTCATTGGAGGCGCGCGCCGGCCCGCCAGGCCTGGGCGACGTTGGTGAAGGCGAGGGCGATGAAGGCGAAGACGGGGACGAGGGCGAGCCCGAACCAGATGGCGGCGTCGAGCGCCCTGCCCCCGCACCTGAGGCGGCGCGCGCCGGCCCAGCCAGGCGCGCGGCGGCCCCGCCGGTCGCGACCAGACCCGCGCCCGCCAGGAGACCTGCACCGCCGACCGCCAGTCCGCCGGTCACAAGCGCGCCCGCGCCCAGGGCCGGCCCGCCGGTCACGAGGGCCGAGGCCAGGTTGGGAATGAAGAGGGCCAGCATGGCCAGGAGGATGGCGGCGACCAGAATGGTCAGGGCTTCATAGATGTCGGGATTGGCCGAAGGCTGGAGCTGGTCGAAGACGGTGCGCGCGCCCGACACCACGATGGCCAGGGCCAGGACCTTGAGCCCAGACGAGACGACATAGCCCAGCGGCCGTTCGGCCAGGAAGGCGGACTTGCTCCATATGCCGAAGGGCAGAAGGATGAAGCCGCCCAGGGTCACGATCTTGAACTCGACCAGGGAGACGATGATCTGCAGGGCCAGGACGGCGAAGGCCAGCATGATGCCGATCATGGCCAGGCCCAGGATCAGGGCGTCGGTCAGGTTGCCGGCGATGTCGAGCGGATTCTCGACCGGCGCCGGCGTGTCGCCCAGAGCCTTCACGATCCGCCAGCCTTCCGCGAGGATGGCGCCGGGATTGAGGAAGTCGGCCCGGCTGAGATCGCCCCCGCCGGCCGTCAGCCCCAGTTCGAGGAAACCCGCGTAGATGGTCTCCGACAGGGCCTGCCAGTCGTTGATCAGCCAGGCGAAGGCGCCGATCAGCAGGATCTTGCCGAAGCCGGACGCCAGGACTTCGCGGTTGGAGGACAGGGCCCACTGGATGCCGGTCAGGGCCACGACCAGGGCGATCATCAGCCCAAA
This sequence comes from Brevundimonas sp. P7753, assembly GCF_013386595.1. NCBI lineage: Bacteria > Pseudomonadati > Pseudomonadota > Alphaproteobacteria > Caulobacterales > Caulobacteraceae > Brevundimonas > Brevundimonas sp. P7753. The sequence goes on from NZ_JACARP010000060.1 coordinate 12,546, forward strand.
GACGCCATTGACCGGGCCCTGCAGCGCGCTGAACCCCGCCGAGACCGTATTGGAGAAGACCGTCATCAGCTCGTTGGGGGTCTCCACGCCGACGGATGCCGCCATCGCCCTGCTCCCTCAGTTCCGCGCGTTCGACAGCGGGTCGAAGGCCGGCGGGTTCGGGACGGCGGCCGGCCGCGCCCACATCCGGCGACGCGCTTCAGCCCCCGCCGTCCGCTCGGCGGCGTCCCGCGCCGCCCCCTCAGACAGGAGCCGGGCCTGGGCCAGCATGATGACCCGCAGGGCGGCCAGGTCCTCGGCCAGGACCGCCAGCATCTGGTTGGACGACTGGACGGCGGCCGTCTGGCCCTGGGCGGACTGGCTCGCAGTCAGCGCCCCGGAGAGACGCTGGCCGCGCCCCTGCCCCAGCCGTTCCAGATCGGCGGCTGTCCGGGCAAGATCCTCGGCCGTGCGTCGTGCATTGGCGGTCCGACCACGGCTCTGTTCCAGCATATCCAGGGCGTCGGTCCCCGACAGGTCCTCGGGATAGAGGTCCGCGAACTGCCGCTCCAACCCGTCCACCGAGGTCGCCAGGCCTCGAGCCGTCCGGGCCAACTCGGCCATGTCCTGCAGCGCCTGGCTGTTCTGGACCAGATGGCTGTAGGGCGAGGCCGCCAGGCTCCGCGCCTCGTTGGCGAGGCTCTCGAGCTGGCGCGCCGCCTGGAGCGCGTTCTCCATGTGGTTGCGTGGGTCGAATACGACCTGCTGGGCCTGCGTCGGATCAGCCGACATCAGAACCGCAACAGCAGCGACCAGGCTCAAGCGGCTATTCGGCCGCCAGCGGCGCAGCGAAGGCGTCAAAAACGGAATCCACATGTCGCACTCCCTTGGCTTTGAGGAATTCACGAGCGAAGCCGGCCTCGCCGGATCGCGAAAGCACGGCGTCGATGAGGGCCTGGTCCTCGGGTGATCCTGCCCCGCAAAGGGCCAGGGCCACGCCCGACAGCCGCAGGTCGAACAGCCGTCGTCCCTGGGGCTGACGCCAGTAGTAGGCGCGCTTGGGCGCGGCGAAGGCGATCAGCTCCAACTGCCGCCGGTTCAGGCCAAACCCCCGGTAGAGTTCGGCGGACGATGGCTCGAGCGCTCGGGGATTGGGCAGGAAGACCTGGGTCGGGCAGGACTCGATGAGGGTGGCGGCGATCGGCGACGCCGCCACGTCGTCCAGGCTCTGGGTCGCAAAGACCACGGCGACGCGCTTCTTGCGCAGGGTCTTCAGCCATTCGCGGATCTTGGCCGCAAAGGCCGTCTCGTCGAGAAACAACCAGGCCTCGTCCAGCACCAGCAGGGTCGGTCGGCCGTCGAAACTCCGTTCGAGATGGTGGAACAGAGCCGAGAGCACAGGCGCGACCGCCGAGGGCGTCGCCATCAGGGCCTCGAGCTCGAAGGTGTCGAACCGGCTCGGCGCCTGGCTCCCGCCTGCCCCGTCCAGAAGGGCGCCGTGCGGCCCCTTCAGGGTCAAGGCCTCAAGCCCCGCCGCCACGGCCTTGTTCTGCACCAGGGCGCAGAAGACGGTCAGCGTCCTCTGCTCAGCAGGCGCCTCGCTGAGCCCCGCCAGGGCCGCCCAGATCTCCTCCCGTACCCGCGGCGTCGGCTCCAGCCCGGCCTGGCGCACCGTCTCGGCGATCCATTCTGCGGCCCAGGCGCGTTCGTCCTCACGGTCGATCCCGGCAAGGGGCTGAAGGGAGAAGGCCGCGCCCGGTTCCAACGCCGTCCAGCGCCCGCCGGCGGCCAAAGTCGCCGCGCGTGCCGAGCGCCCCTTGTCGAAAAAGACCACCCTCGCGCCCGGATAGCGAAACCACTGCAGGGCCAGAAAGGACAGGAGCGCGCTCTTGCCGGAGCCTGTTGGACCCACGACCATGGCGTGGCCAACGTCGCCGACATGGAGCACGAGCCGAAAAGGCGTGGAGCCGGTCGTGCGGGCGACCGCCAGAGGCGGCCCGTCCAGGCAGGCGTCGCCAGACGGTCCGGCCCAGACCGCCGACACCGGCAGGAGGTCGGCCAGATTGAGGGTCGAGACCAGGGGCCGGCGCACATCGGCATAGGGTTCGCCCGGCAAGGATCCGAGCCAGGCCTCCACCGCATTGAGATCCTCGATCCGCGCGGTCAGCCCCTGGGCGTTGAGCGCCGCCTCGATGGCCCTGGCCTTGGCGGCCGCCCCCGCCTCCGTCGGATCCAGCACAGTGACGGTCAGGGTCAGATAGCCGAAGGCGCAGGCCTCGGCCCCGAGCATCTCCAGGGCTCCGTCGCATTCCTCCGTCTTGGAGGCCGCGTCGGTGTCGATCAGGGGCTGCTCCTCCCGGGTGATCGCCTCCCTCAGCAGGGCCCCGACGCCCTTTCGTTTGGAGAACCAGCGCTTGCGCAGCTTGACGATCTCCCGCTCGGCCTCGGGCTTGTCGAGACCGATCCAGCGGGCGGTCCAGCGATAGGCGAAAGGCAAAGAGCCGAGGCCGTCGAGCAGGCCGGGCCGGGTCGCCGAGGGCAGGCCCCGCACGGACACCGTCCTGAGCCATTGGTCGCCAAGGCGCGGCGCGGTACCGCCCGTCAGGCCGGCGTCGGCCAGCCAGACGTCGAGAAAGACGGGCGTCTCCGGCGGCCGTACCGGATGGGGATTGGGCGAGACACAGGCGTGTAGCCAGGTCAGCAGGGCCGCATCCTCCAGCGGCGCGATCTCCGGCAGGGCGTCCGCCAACAGGTCGAAGGTGACGTCTGCCTCACGGCGGAAGGTCGCCAGGGTCTGGCGCCAGTCCTGTCCGGCCCGGGCCAGGCCGTCGAACAGCCACCGCTCCAGCCGCCGCGTCTCGTCGGCCGGCGGCAGCCAGGTCAGGGCCAGGCGGAAATCGGTCTCGAAGGCCGGCTCGGCGTCCTCGAAGCGGTCGCGGCGTTCGGCGTCGACCAGCCAGGCCGCTTCCGCCTCGAACTCGCTCTCGGGATAGGCGGCCGCCGGACGCCGACAGGCCTCCACATGCAGACACCATCCGGTGCCGAGGCGCTTCAGGGCGTTGTTCAGTCGCGCCCGGACCGCCATCAGCTCCTCTTCCGTCGAGGACTCCAGGTCCGGCCCCCTGAAGCTGAAGGCGGTCGTAAAGGAGCCGTCCTTGTTCAGAACCACGCCCGGCGAGACCAGGGCGGCCCAGGGCAGATGATCCGCCAGACTGGCGGGGCGACGGCGATGTTCGTCGAGGAAGCGCATGACAGCCTCACGCGTCCAGATGCCCTGGCAGGGCCAGATGGCGCCGCAGGACGTCGAAGAAGCGCCGGTCGGCGCGCGCAGCCCATAGGCCCACGGCATGAGCCACGGCCCACCACAGCAGGCCGAGCCACCAGATACGCAGAGCCAGGCCCAGTACCATGGCCGTCGTGCCCATAAGCACGGCGTAGTCGCGGGGCATGCCGGCCATCAGCACCGGCTCGACCAGGGCCTGGGCGACGGGAAGATTCCAGCCCTCGGGCTGCAGATCATCGGCGAAGCGCGCCATCAGACGATCTCCACGCCGCCGGCGAAGCCGAAGAAGTCGAGAAAGAAGGTCGAGGCCGCGAAGGCGATGGTCAGGCCGAACAGGATGCCCAGAGCCCTTCGCATGGAGGAACCGCTTTCGCTCATGGCGACCCCGGCGCCGAACAGGACCACGGCGATCACGGCCGCGGCCTGGACCACGGGTCCCGTGATCGACTGGACCACCTGCTGGATCGGTCCCTCCCAGGGCATGCCCGACCCGCCCGCCAGAGCCGTTCCGGCCGCCAGAAGTCCGCTCGCCAATGCTGCGCCGAACAGGCGTCGTCCTACGCTCCGCTTCATGATCGCCTCCCTGAGTTCAGCGCCATTCAGCGCGTTGCGACTCATTGCAAGCAAAACCATCCACAGGCTGTCAATAGAAAATAATAAGCAATTTCTGTGAGTTAAAACGACTTGCTGAACAAGTCTCTCACGAGTTTCAGCCGCATCGCCGCAAGCCTTCGCCGGGCTTCTCGGCGCCGGATCGTCTGCGGAGCAGAAACCTCCCCGGAAAGCCGCCTGCCGTCAGGCCTCCGGCCGAAAGCCCTCCCCGACCGGCGCGCCTGTCCGGCCCCTTTCGGCTGAGGCCGGACCTGGTCCGGCTGCAGACGGCTTCGCAGTTCGCCAGAATTCCGCCGCAATCTATGTGGTAGCCGCGAGGCTCCACAGACTCCTTCAGGCGCCCCATGGACCACAAAATTGACGGCCAGACGCTTTCGCGATCCGACCTCGTCGCCCTGCTCAAGTCGGCCGCCGGCGCCGATCTCGTCCTGGAGACCTGCATCCTGGACGAGGCCGACCTGTCCAATCTCGACCTGAACGGCCTGAAGTTCGAACGCTGCAGCTTCAAGGGGACGGACTTCACCGGCGCGCAGCTGGATGACACGCGTTTTACCGGGTGCCGCGGCGCCATGGCCAACTTCACCGCCGCGCGGCTGGACACCTCGACCTGGCGTTCCAGCGACCTCAACAACGCCCGCTTCACCGGCGCCAGCCTCTCGGAGGCGGTCTTCACCGGGTGCAAGCTGACGGGCGCGGACTTCTCGCGATCGCGTCACGTCGGCACGCGTTTCGTCGAAACGACCCTGGCTTCCGCCCGCCTCGCGGGCTTCTCCTTCAGAAAGCAGACCCTGGAGACGGTCGACTTCAGTCACGCCGACCTGGCCGGCTGTGATTTCCGCGACGCCGTGCTGGACAACTGCAGCCTGCGCGACAGCCACCAAGTCGACGCCCGGTTCGAAGGCGCGGACCTCCGCGGCGCCGATCTCGGCGGGCTCCGGCTAAACGACGCCCGACGTTTCAAGGGCGCGACCATCTCCCGCGCCCAGGCCGGCGCCCTGCTGGCCGAACTGGGTCTGAAGGTCATCTAGTCCCCAGGCCGGACGCAGCTGTTGAGAACCGGAAGCCGCGCATCGACACAGCCAGCGAACCGCCCTCTACCGCGACGATGAAACGACTGACGCCGATTGAACACGCCAAGGCCAAGGGCAAGACCGTCACCATGAGCATGCCGGACCGGGGGCCGGAGGTACGAGCCCAGATCATCGCCTGGCTGGAGAAGAGGCCCGGCGACAGATGGTTCTATGCCCAGGGCGACAATTACGCTTTCGAGACCGCCGCTGACGCAGCCGCCTTCAAGCACTGGCTGATGACAGCAATCGTCGCCTGAACAGGTGAATGATGGCATGCCCCAGAAACAGCGAAAGCCCGGCGTTGCCCTTTTCGGGGTGCGCGTCGGGCTTTCATTGGGGGCTGGGCTTCACCCATTCTGAGCGATGATCCTAACCTCAACCGTCCGATTTTCATCCGGCGATCAGCCCATCAACCTGAAGCCTTCATCCGGGTTCCAGCTTCGCTGCAAATAATGTCCGCTTGCGCCTTCGCCCGTCAGGCCAGGACCTGGGTCTGATAGGAATCGCCGTCAAAGCCGCCGACGGAAATCACGGCCTCGACCCGACGGCCTGACGCCGTCCTCTGCATGTGGACGACGCAATCCACAGCCTCGCCGATCATCCGCTGCGGGACCTGGCTCGTCACCTCCCCTATCAGGTCCTCCAGGCGACGCAGGGCCTCTTGGGCGGAGTTGGCGTGGATCGTGGACAGCCCGCCGGGATGTCCGGTGTTCCAGCTCTTCAGGGTCTCGAGGGCGGCCGCCCCGTCGCGCATCTCGCCGATGACGATCCGGTCCGGCCGCATGCGCAGAGCGTCGCGCACCAGGTCCGCCACGCCGATGACCGTCGGCTGCCGGCGGGTCATAACGGACACCTGGTCCCAGGCCGAACACTGGAGTTCAGGCGTGTCCTCGATAAGAAAGACCCGATCGTCAGCGAAGGCCGGTTCGCCCAGGACGGCATTGGCCAGGGTCGTCTTTCCAGACCCGGTTCCGCCAGATATCAGCAAGTTGCGTCGATCCATTGCCGCGATACGCAAGGCTGCAGCCTGGTTCTCGCTCATCACCCCGTCGCGCACATAGTCCCCCAGCCGCCAGATCACGGCCGGGCGCTTGCGGATGGAGAAGGCGGGCGCGGCGGAGACCGGCGGCATGACGCCCTGGAACCGCTCCCCGGTCCCCGGCAGGACGCCGGACAGGCGCGGGTCCTCTCGCGTGACCGTTTCCCCGACATAGTCGGCGATCAACCGGATCGTTCGCTCACGGGCCTCGACCGACAGGCGCCGCCCCGTGTCGCGACGTCCCTCGCCGATCCGGTCCAGCACCAGTCGGCCATCGGGATTGGCCAGGATTTCCACTACGTCCGGCGCCTCCAGCGCGGCCAGGACCGTCTCGCCCAGAGCGTGTCGCAGGGCCTCCAGCTTGCGCTCGGCGATGATCGGATGCGGGGCCATGCCGCTAGTTGGCGGGTGCGAACGACGAAGGCTCGCGTGGAACCGCCGCCCGCTCCCCTTCCCGGCGCCCCGAGACGATGCGGGCGGCGGTCGCGTCCAGGAGGCGCTCGATGCGACGCTCCACGGCGGCCTGGACCGTCGGATCCTCATCGGCAACCGCGTCGGGCAGGCGCAGGAAGAAGGCCTTGGCCACCTCGATCAGCAGCTCCTGGACGATCTGCATGTCCCGGCCGGTCGATCGCATATGGTCGCGCAGCGAGCGTTCCAGGTTGAGCAGCCGGTCGTCAGGATCGGCGCCGGGGCGCCGGAGCAGTCCGCGGACAATGGCCTGGCCGGCGGCCTGGCTCAGGGCGATCCGCCCGACCCGGGCCTCCCGGTTGAGGCTCGACACCACCTTGGGGTCGTTGAGGTAGACTTGCACGCGCGTAGCCAGCTTTTCACTTCTAGCCATCGCTCCCTCCTTGCAGTTGATCCAGGACCGCCTGTTGCGCCGCCATTTCCTGGGCCACCCGCCCATAGATGTCGGCGGCGCGCGAGGCGGCCTTCCTGTCGTCCATGGCCCCCGCGACCTCCTTGAACAGGGGCAGGCTGGCCATGGCGTCCCGACCGAGACTGCGCCGTCCGAGCCAGGGATGTGGCGGCCGGCCGGGTCCATCGACCCCGAGCGTCTGGTCTGGCGGCGTCGCGCCGGCGCGGCTGCGAAACGGCTCGCGCCGGTCATACAAGAGCTTGTGGGTTCGGAGCGGCCTCTGGCCCGCGACAAAGACGAGTTGCTGCTCATCCGGCAGGGACCGGATTTCGCCGGGCTCCAGCAGAGGTCTCTCAACCTCAGAGCGCGACACGCTGCTGCGGCCGCCGCCCAACCCCGACGGTCCGCTGCGACTGGTCCGGGTCTCGCTGACCGAGCCGGTCAGCTTCGACACCTTGTCCTGAGTCAGCGGGTCCAGCGCCGAGAAGGCCGTATAGACATGGCAGTTGTCGAGGATGGTGTTGTGGGGCCCGTAGGTCTCGACGATGTCGTTGAGCGACTGGGCCACGAACAGGGCCTTGATCCCGTAACCGCTCATCAGCCGCAGGGCCTTCTCGAAGAAGGCCAGCCGCCCCAGCAGCGGGAACTCGTCCATGACCATCAGCAACTTGTGGCGCTTGTCTCGTCCGGCCGCGTCGCGTTTCTCTTCGGCGGTCAGGGCCTGGGCCGCCGCATAGAAGATCAGTCGCACCAGAGGCCGGAGCGCCGCCGCATCGGCGGGCGCGACCTGGACGTAGAGGGAGACGGGCGCCTCGGCGCACATCAGGTCGCCCATGGCGAAGTCGGACGCGGACAGGACCCGCTCCACATCCTCGCCCGCCAGCCATTTCAGATAGGAGCGCGCCGTGCCCTGGACGGAGGTGCGGAAACGGTCGTGCATGGCCGCATAGCCCTTCACCGCCGTCTGGATGAAAGGGTGGGCCTCAGGCTCGCCGTCAGGCCCAGACCGATGCAGGGTCTTCAGCATGGCGTCCGCCGCCTCGTCGAGATCAGCCAACAGCGCCCGGACCTTCAGCAGCGTCTTGTCCTGATCCTCGGCCGTGTAGAGGACGTGCAGGATCACCGCCTCAAGGATCTCGGAGGCCGCCTTGTCCCAGATCGCTTCCTCGTCGCGGGTCCCGCCCGGGTCCGACAGGATGGCCACCAGCCGCTGCACCTGGGCCAGTTCACCCGGCCCGGGCCGGATTTCCGCCAGGGGGTTCCACCGCGCCGAGGCGGCATGTCGGGGGGCCAGATAGAGGGCGTGCGAAAACCGCCCTCGCCAACCGGACGTCACGGCCCAGAGCTCGCCCTTGGGATCATGGACGAGGACGCTGGCGGTCCAGTTCAACAGGCTCGGGACGACATGCCCCCTGCCCTTGCCGCTGCGCGTCCCGCCCGTCACCAGGGTCGGCCGCA
>NZ_JACARP010000061.1:0-24324 GCF_013386595.1 Brevundimonas sp. P7753
GCGCAGGCGCGGCCTTGGCAGGGGTCTTCACCGGCGTGGGCGCGGGCGACGGCTTGGGCTCTGGCGTCGGGACGGCGGCGGGCTGGCCGCCCCCGGCCTCCCGCTCAGCCGGTTCAGGCGCGGGCGGCGACGGCAAGGGCTCGACCAGTTCGACCTCCACGGCCTTCCACTCAGGCGGGAAGACCGGCGTCTTGACGGGTGCCGACAGGATCAGCGCTAACACCAGAAGATGCGCGGCTATGCTGATCATGATCGTCATCGCCCGCGCGCCGCGACGCCTGCGCGCGCGGGCGGCTGCCTCAGGCCTCGTCATTCAGACCCGGCCCGCCGCTTCAGGCACTCAACCGTAGATCGTCTCGTCATCTGTATTCCGCAGTCGATCTCGTCGCTCAAGATCATCATTTGAAAGGATCAGTCGCTCGCGTCAGGATCATGGCGCTCGAGATACAATGCACGAGGAAGGCAAAAAACGCAGATATTTGAACTTTTTCTATGGTTAAGCTGGCACCTTTTCTTTTGTTGCGCGTCTCTACCGCGCCGTTCCTGTTCCAACGGGTTCCGCGTACGCACATCCGGGACTAGCGCCCCGGCACGAAGGAGACTTAACTTGATCAAACTCACATCTCGAGCGGTGGCCGTGACCAGCCTCGTGCTGATCGGCGGCCTGGCCGCCAGCGGGTGCGCCAGCCATCGCTTCGTGCGTGACAACGTCGCCGTGGTCGACGAGCGCGTCACCGCCGTCGACAGCCACCTGACCCAGGTCGAAGGCACAGCCGGCGAAGCTCTGGCCCGCGCCAACGCCGCCCACAAGCTGGCCGAAGGCAAGTTCCTGTACGAAGTCGTGCTGTCGGACGACTCGGTGAAGTTCCCGGTCAACCGCGACGCCCTGTCGCCGGAAGCCGAACAGCGTCTGACCGAACTGGTCCAGCGCCTGAAGGCCGAGAACCGCAACGTCTATCTGGAAATCCAGGGCCATACGGACTCGTCGGGCGACACCCGCGCCAACGAGCAACTGGGCCAGTCCCGCGCCGAAGCCGTCCGTCGCTTCCTCAGCGACCAGGGCATCGCCCTGAACCGCATGGCCACCATCTCCTATGGTGAAACCAAGCCGGTGGCGCCGAACAATACGCGCGAAGGCCGCGCCCAGAACCGTCGCGTCGCGATCGTCGTTCTGAACTGACCTACGGGCGGCGGCTCGCAGCGGGGCCGCCGCCGCAATACCTGCTGGAGCGCCCCCGACGCCCTGCCCTGTCTCGCCGGATAACACCGCCGGGCTCTCAAGTCAGGCCTGCGATACGCTCCAGAGCCTTGATGTCGAAGTGCGTTTCCAGAACCGCCGCGATCCGGTCCAGAGCCTGATCGACGCGCGCCGTCTGATCGACCCCGTCGCTGACCGCGCCCAGTTCCGCCAGCAGGGCTGCGCGCGCCTCGGCCTGATCGAACAGACCGTGGACATAGGCGCCGCTGATGCGCCCGTCGGCAGACGCCGCGCCGTGAGGCCGTCCGTCGATCCGGGCGAAGGGCCGCGCCGTGTCCGGCCCCTCGGTCACGCCGATGTGGATTTCATAGCCCCCGACCGCCGCCCCCGACGACGTCAGCTCTCCTTCGACGCGCCGCAGCACCTTGTCGCCCGCCAGCACCGTATCGACGTCGAGCAGCCCCAGACCCGGCGCCGATCCCGGCGGCCCCTCGGCGCCGTCGGGGTCGCTGATGCGGCGGCCCAGCATCTGATAGCCGCCGCAGATTCCCAGAACCCGACCACCGCGCCGCACGTGGGCCTTGATGTCCACATCCCAACCCTGCGCCCGCAGGAAGGCCAGATCGGCCAGTGTCGCCTTGGTGCCCGGCAGGATGATCAGGTCCGCATCGCCCGGCAGGGCCTGCCCCGGCGGCACGAAGCCGAAGTCCACGCCGGGCTCGTGCCTGAGCGGATCGAAGTCGTCGAAATTGGCGATGCGCGACAGCATGGGCACGGCGATGCGCACCCTCCGCCCCGCGCCGCCCTGTGCCGCTCGATCCAGCACCACCGCATCCTCCGCCGGCAGGGCCCGCGCATCGGCCAGCCAGGGCGCCATGCCCAGATCGGCCCAGCCGGTGCGGCGCACGATCTCGGTTCTTCCCTCGTCGAACAGGGCAGGATCGCCCCGGAACTTGTTGATCAGAAAGCCCTTGATCATGGCCCGGTCTTCCAGGTCCAGCACCGCGTGGGCCCCGACCAGCGCGGCGATGACATGCCCCCGATCAATGTCGCCGACCAGGGCCACCGGCACGTTCGCGGCGCGCGCAAAGCCCATATTGGCGATGTCGCCGGCGCGCAGATTGGTCTCCGCGGGACTGCCCGCCCCCTCGACGATCACCAGGTCGGCCTCGGCCTGAAGACGCCGAAAGCTCTCCAGCACCACATCCAGCAGGGCAGCCTTGCGCGCCTGATAACCTGCCGCCTGCCAGACGCCCTCGACCCGCCCGCGCACGACCAGCTGGGCGCCCGTATCGCTCTGGGGCTTCAGCAGGACCGGGTTCATATCCACCGTCGGCGGCGTGCGGCAGGCTGCCGCCTGCAAGGCCTGGGCGCGCCCGATCTCGCCCCCCCGTCCTTCGGCGTCGGGTGCGGTGACGGCGGCGTTGTTGGACATGTTCTGCGGCTTGAAGGGCCGCACCGTCAGGCCGCGATTGGCGAAGACCCGGCACAGGCCCGCGACCAGCACTGACTTGCCCACGTCCGAGCCGCAGCCCTGAATCATCAACGCCGCCATACGGCCTCCTCTGCGACTTGGCGCATGAATCAAGCCTGGATCAGGCTGTCAGCCGGTATCCGACGCCCGGCTCGGTGGCGATCAGGCGAGGCTGGGCGGGATCGGCTTCCAGCTTCTGACGCAGTTGTCCGATGACCACGCGCAGGTACTGGGTGTCGTCGGCGTGGGCCTTGCCCCAGACGGCGGTCAGCAGGTCGCGGTGGCCCACGACCTTGCCCGCATTGCGCGCCAGATGGGCCAGGACGTCATATTCCTTGGGCGTGACACGCACGGCCTCGCCCGCGCGCGTGATCAGGCGGCGTTCCAGATCAATGACCACCTCCCCCGCCGTCAGCGGCCCCGTCGCCTCGGCGCGCGGCGCGGCCTGGCGCAGGTTGGCGCGCACGCGGGCCAGAAGTTCGCCGACGCCGAAGGGCTTTTCGACATAGTCGTTGGCCCCCAGGTCCAGGGCCGCGATCTTCTCGGCCTCCTTGTCGCGCGCCGACAGGATGATGATCGGCCCGGCGTAGAATTCGCGGGCGCGGGCCAGCACGTCCTTGCCGTCCATGTCGGGCAGGCCGAGGTCCAGCACCACGGCGTCGGGGCTCCACAGGGCGATGCCGCGCAGACCCTCCTGCCCGCTGTCGGCGCGGCGCGGCTCATAGCCGGCGGCGTCCAGCGCCGGGGACAGAAAGCGATGGATCTGAGGCTCGTCGTCGATGACGAGAATCTGGGGACGAACGGCGGCCATGCGGCGGACCTTAGAGCAGGCTCGGGTGGGTGACGACGGCCTTGGGCAGGCTGATCAGGATACGGGTTCCTTTTCCGTCCATAATCGGGCTGGCGGCGGCGATGCGGCCGTTCATGGCCTCGACGAAGCCCTTGGCGATGGCCAGACCCAGCCCGGCGCCCTTGGTGCGGTCCGACGGCTCCTCCATGCGGCGGAACTTGTCGAAGACCCGTTCCAGTTCGGCGGTCGGGATGCCCTTGCCCTCGTCCTCGATGGAGATGACCACCGCGCCCCGGTCCTCATAGGCGGCCAGTTCGACCGTCGAGCCGTCTGGGCTGTAGACGATGGCGTTTTCCAGGATGTTGACCAGGGCCTGTTCCAGCAGCCCCTGATCGACCATGACCAAGCTGAGCTGGGCCGGGAAGTCTCGGGTCATCTTGCGCGCGCCCAGACGCCGCGCCACCCGCTTGCCCGCCGCGTTCAGCACGTCGCGCACGTCGACCCAGTCGGCGCGGATGTTCAGCCCGCCGCCCTCCAGCCGGGTCATGTCCAGCAGGTCGCCGACATAGCGACTGAGCCGCTCGGCCTCCTCGCGGATCGACAGCAGCAGGTCGGCGCGGACCTCGGGCTTCAGCTTGTCGCCGAGATCGATCAGCGTGGTCGAGGCGCCCAGCACGGTGGACAGGGGCGTTCTGAGGTCATGGCTGACCGAGTTCATCAGCGCGCCCCGGAAACGGTCGGTGCGGCGCAGGGTCTCGGTCTCGACCGCCTGACCGGCCAGATCGGCGCGCTCGACCGCGACCGCGCCCTGATCCAGCAGGGCCAGGGCCAGCTTCTCCTCGTCCGAGCCGGGCGACAGGGCGGCGGCCTCAATCCCGGCGACGCCCGCGCGGTCCCGCACGCCTTGCAGCGGACGGAAGGTCCAGCGCGCCTGCGGCAGGGTGCCGGTGCCGTGACCCGCCGGTTCACCCTTCTCCCAGGCCCAGCGCGCGGCGGCCATGGCCTCGGCGTCCAGCGGGGTCTTGGTCGGCGCACCCGCGACCAGGGTCAGTTCGTCGTTGACGGGCAGAAGCACCACAGCCCCCGCCCCCGCCGCCGCCGCCGTCTGCTCAGCCAGGATGCGCGCGGCGGCGGTGCGGTCGCCCACGCCGGTCAGGCGCTGGCTGGCGGCCAGCAGGGCCGAAACCGCTGACGCGCGCCGTTGCGCCGCCCTCGCCTGCTCGCGCACCCGCCCCGCCAGGAAGCCTGTCGTCAGGGCCACGGCCCAGAAGACGATCAGGGTCAGGAAATCGGTCGGCGAACCGATGGCGAAACTATATTTCGGCTGAAGGAACAGGAAGTTGTAGGTCAGGAAGGCGACCGTCGCCGCCGCCAGGGCCGGTTTCAGGCCGTAAAGCACCCCCGCCGCCAGCACCGCCGACAGGTAGATGACCCCCAGATCGACACGCTCGAACGTACGGTCCAGCAGCAGGGCCAGGCCCGTCGCCGCCACGACGCAGGCGGCGCCGACCGCATAGCCGCGCCAGCCGCCGGTCAGACGCAGACGCGGCTCCCGCAGCGTCTTCTCCTCCAGATCGACCCCGTCGGTGATGACGTGAACCGCGACGCCGCGGGCCTGGCGCAGCAGTTCCGCCGCCCGCGACCGCCCCAGCCATTCCGACAGGCGGCTGTCGCGCCCCTTGGCCAGGACGATCTGGGTGACGTTGTTCTGATGGGCGTGATCCATGACGGCGCGCACCACGTCGTCGCCGCTCAGGACCACCGTCCGCCCGCCCAGTTGCTCGGCCAGCTTCAGCGCGTCCGACAGCTTGCCCGCCGAGCCCACGCCGTGCCGCGCGCCCGAGGGTCGGTCGACGTGGGTCACGGTCCAGGGCGCGTCCATCATCATGTCCGACAGCCGTCGTCCGGCGCGGACCAGGGGCGCGGCCATAGCGTCGCCAGCGATCAGCACCAGAATCCGCTCGCCCGCCGCCCACGGCCCCGGCACCCCCTGCTCGCGGAGTCGGGCCACCAGCTGATCATCCACCGTCTGGGCCGCGCGGCGCAGGGCCAGCTCGCGCAGGGCCGTCAGGTTCTCGACCTTGAAGAAGTTGTCCGAGGCCAGCCGCGCCGTCTCCGGCACATAGACCTTGCCCTCGGCCAGCCGCTTGCGCAGCTCCTCCGGAGTGATGTCCACCAGTTCGATGTCGTCGGCGCGCGACAGGGCGCTGTCCGGCACGCTTTCACGTTGCCTGACGCCGGTGATCCGCAGCACCACGTCCGACAGACTTTCCAGGTGCTGGACGTTCAACGTGGTCCAGACGTCGATCCCGGCGTCCAGGATCTCCTCCACGTCCTGCCATCGCTTGGGATGGCGCGATCCGGGCGCGTTGGAGTGGGCGTATTCATCGACCAGCAACAGGCCGGGCCGGCGCGCCACGGCGCCGTCCAGGTCGAACTCCAGCAGGGTCCGGTCGCGATAGGCGATAGGGCTGCGGGCCATGACCTCCAGCCCGCGCAGCAGGCTCATGGTCTCCTTGCGGCCATGGGTCTCGACCACGCCGACGACGACATCGTCGCCCTCGGCTTTGCGGCGGCGCGCGGCGCGCAGCATCTCGTAGGTTTTGCCGACACCAGGCGACATGCCCAGAAAAACCTTCAGCCGCCCACGCTTTCGCGGGGCGGCCGGGGTCTTGGTCGTCGGGAGGATGGGCGGCGCCATCAGCCCTCCGCGGCGGGACGAGGGAAGCGCGCGTCCAGCGCCATATTGGTCAGCAGCACATTGACGCGCGGCTGGCCCAGCACGCCGAATGTTCGGCCTTCGACATGCTGTTCGATCACCTTGCTCACCTCTTGCACCGCCACGCCCCGCGCCTGGGCGATGCGGGCGGCCTGAAGCCTAGCGTAGGCCGGAGAGATATGCGGGTCGAGGCCCGAAGCCGAGGCCGTCACGGCGTCGGCGGGGATAACCGCCGCACCCGTTTCGGCGCGCAAGGCATCGGCGTCCGTCTTGACCCGGGCGATCAGGTCCGGGTTCAGCGGGCCCAGGTTGGCGCCCGATGACGACGAGGCGTCATAGCCGTCGCCTGCCGCCGAAGGGCGCGGATGCAGATAGACCGGCTCCGCAAAGGTCTGGCCGACCAGGGCCGAGCCCACGACCTTGCCGGCCTTGTCTCGAACCAGGCTGCCGTCGGCCTGCTCCGAGAAGACCGTCTGGGCCACGCCCGTCACCGCGAACGGATAGGCGACGCCCAGAACGCCGGTGAACAGGGCGATCATCACGACCGCCGGACGGATGTGGTTCAGCATCAGAAGGTCGCCTTCAGGCTGGCTGCGACGCGACCGTCATAGGCGGCGCCGAAGTCGTGTTCGTCGGTGTCGAAATAGCGGACGTCCAGCGCGAGATTGTCGGTCAGCTGATAGGCCGCGCCCAGGTTCCAGGTGGTGTAGTCAAAGTCCGACGACACCCACTGGCGCCCCACCGCCGCCGAGATCGTCCACTTGTCGGCCGGGCTGATCGCGCCGTTGATCTCGGCATAGGTCGCTTCGTCCTCGGACGCGCCGAAGAAGTCGGGCGAGTAATAGATCGCCGCCCCCAGGGTGGCCGGGCCGACCGCGCGCGAGGTCGCGGCCTTCAGCTCGACATAGTCGTAGTCGGCCCCGTCCGGCTGACCGGCGTAGAAATAGCTGACCACGCCGAAGTCCCAGTTGAAGCCGCCGAACTCGGGCCGGACGCCGGCGTAGAGGTCGATCTCGGCGTCGGTGTCGGCGTCCCCGGCGAAGGAGACGTTACCGGCCCAGGCGCCGGCGTAGAACAGCCCCTGGGTCACATCGACCCCGGCTGAAATCGCCGGATCGCCTTCGGTCTGGCTGACGCCCCGGAAGACATAGTCGGAGCCGACGGCGGCGTTGAAGGCGACCTCAGGGCCGGTCTTTTGCGGGGCCGCGTCCTGGGCCTTGGCCGGTGTGCTGCACAGCCCCAGAGCGATGATGGCCACCAGGCAGGCGCCGCCGAACAGGGCGTCGTTGGCGCCCGAGACCTTCGAAGAGTTACGTTTACGCATGAGAGTTTCCTTGACGTCTCAGGGCGGGCTTCAGGCCAGGCCGAGAGCGGAGATGACGATGTCGATGAGCTTGATGCCGACGAAGGGCGCGATCAGACCGCCCAGGCCGTAGATCAGCAGGTTGCGGCCCAGCAGCTTGCCCGCCCCCACGGCGCGGTATTTCACCCCGCGCAGCGCCAGCGGGATCAGGGCGATGATGACCAGGGCGTTGAAGATGACCGCCGACAGGATGATGCTCTCCGGGCTGGACAGCTTCATCACGTTCAGCGCCGCCAGCGACGGCAGGCCGACCACGAACATCGCCGGGATGATGGCGAAATACTTGGCGACGTCGTTGGCGATGGAGAAGGTGGTCAGGGCGCCGCGCGTGATCAGCAGTTGCTTGCCGACCTCGACGATCTCGATGACCTTGGTCGGGTCGCTGTCGAGGTCGACCATGTTGCCGGCCTCACGGGCGGCCTGGGCCCCGGTCTGCATGGCCACGCCGACATCGGCTTGGGCCAGGGCCGGGGCGTCGTTGGCCCCGTCGCCGCACATGGCGACCATGCGTCCCTTGGCCTGTTCGGCCTTGATCAGGCGCATCTTGTCCTCGGGCGTCGCCTCGGCCAGGAAGTCGTCGACTCCAGCCTCGGACGCGATCGCCGCCGCCGTCACCGGGTTGTCGCCGGTGATCATGACGGTGCGCAGACCCATGCGGCGCAGATCGGCGAAGCGCGCCTTCACGCCCGGCTTGACCACGTCCTTCAGGTGAATGACCCCGACCAGGGCGTCGTTCTCGGTCACGGCCAGAGGCGTGCCGCCCGAGCGGGCGATGCGGTCCACGGCGGCGCGGAACTCGGCGGGTGCGGCGCCTTCGGCCATGCCCAGGGATTTCAGCACGGCGTCGACCGCGCCCTTGCGCCACGATTGACCGTCCGCTTCCAGACCCGACTGGCGGGTCACGGCGCTGAACGGGATGGTCCTGGCGCCGACAGGCAGGTCGCCCATCACGCCGGCGTTGCGGCCCAGCTCGACGATGGAGCGGCCTTCCGGCGTCTCGTCCGCCAGCGAGGCCATGACCGCCGCCCGCATCGCGGCGTCGGGACGCACGCCCGGCACGGTGATGACCTCGGTGGCCATGCGGTTGCCGAAGGTGATGGTGCCGGTCTTGTCGAGCAGCAGGGTGTCGACGTCGCCTGCCGCCTCCACCGCACGGCCCGAGGTCGCCAGCACGTTCACCTTCAGCAACCTGTCCATGCCGGCGATGCCGACCGCGGACAGCAGTCCCCCGATCGTCGTCGGGATCAGGGTGATGAAAAGGGCGCCCAGGACGATGGGGTCCAGCTTGATCCCGGAATAGGCGCCGAGACCCAGTAGGCTGGCCACCGCGATCAGGAAGACCAGGGTCAGCCCGGCCAGCAGCACCGACAGCGCCAGTTCGTTCGGCGTCTTGCGACGGTCCGCGCCCTCGACCATGGCGATCATGCGGTCGAGGAAGGTGGCGCCGGGGGCCGAGGTGATGCGCACCTTGATCCAGTCCGAGACGACCGTGGTGCCGCCGGTGACGGCAGAGCGGTCGCCGCCGCTTTCGCGGATGACGGGGGCGCTTTCGCCGGTGATGGCGGCCTCGTTGACCGAGGCGACGCCTTCGATGATCTCGCCGTCCGACGGGATGACGTCGCCGGCCTCGACCAGGACGATGGAGCCGATCTCCAGCTCACCGGCCGGGGTCGGGACCACCGTGCCGGTCTTCGGGTCGACGATCAGCTTGGCCTTGGTCGTGACGCGGGTGGCCCTCAAGGAGTCCGCCGCCGCCTTGCCGCGCCCTTCGGCGATGCTCTCGGCGACGTTGGCGAACAGGACCGTGGCCCACAGCCACAGCGCCAGCTGGATGGCGAAGCCCGCCGCCTGGCCGCTGGCCACCGCCACGACCGCCGAAGCGGTCGCCAGCAGAGCGACGATCCAGGTGGCGAAGATCACCGGGTTGTTGAGCAATTTCGTCGGGTTCAGCTTGGCGACGGCGTCGCCGAGCGCCCGGCCGAGCATGGCCCCGGATAGGCCGCCCGCAATGGGTGACGACCGGGGGCTCGACGGATCGAGCGTGACTTGGGTCATAGGATTATCCGATCAGAACCGAGCCACGACCTGGAGCATGTCGAAATGCTCCCCGATCGGACCCAGCGAGAGGGCGGGGAAGAACTGCAGGCCGCCGAGGATCAGGATCACCCCGATCAACAGGCCGATGAACAGCGGGCCATGGGTCGGCAGGGTCCCGGTCGAGGGAGCCAGCTTGGGCTTGGCGACCAGGGCGCCGGCGACAGCCAGAACCGCGATGGCAGGCACGAACCGGCCCAGCAGCATGGCCAGACCCAGGGTGGTGTTCCACCAGGGGGCGTTGGCGGTCAGACCCGCAAAGGCCGAACCATTGTTGCCGGTCGCCGAGGTATAGGCATAGAGGACCTCGGACAGGCCGTGCGGCCCCTTGTTCAGCAGACCGGCCAGGGCTTCGGGCAGGATCGCAGCCACGGCCGAGAAGCCCAGCACCGACAGCGGCACGACCAGAACCGACAGCATGGCGAACTGAATCTCGCGCGCCTCGATCTTCTTGCCCAGGTATTCAGGCGTGCGACCGACCATCAGGCCCGCCACGAAGACCGCCAGCATGGCCATCAGCACCATGACGGCGATGCCCGAGCCGATCCCGCCGGGCAGGATCTCGCCCAGCTGCATCAGGAACATGGTCACAGCCCCGCCCAGCGGCATGTAGCTGGCGTGCATGGAGTTGACCGAACCGTTCGAGGCGCCGGTCGTCTGGGCCGCCCAGGCCACGGAGGCCGGGACGCCGAAGCGGACCTCCTTGCCCTCCATATTGCCGACCGAGGTCTCGACCCCTGCGGCGACCAGAGCCGGCGCCGGCTGGCTTTCGATGACGTAGAGCGCCGAACTGGCGGCGCCCAGCAGCAGGATCGCCGCGATCACCAGGGCGCGCACGTCCTTCTTGGCCAGGACGCTGCGGCCAAAGGCGAAGAAGGCCGCCCAGCCCAGGACGTTGATGCTGATCGCCGTGATCAGCGTCGTCAGCGGCGTCGGGTTCTCCAGCGGGTGGGCCGAGTTGACGTTGAACACGCCGCCGCCGTTGATGCCCAGCTGCTTGATGGCCAGCTGGCTGGCGGTCGGGAACAGGCTGATCGTCTGCGATCCGCCTTCCAGCGTCGTCGCCTGGGCCGAGGCCGCCAGCGACTGCACCACGCCCAGCCCGGCCAGAACCACGGCCACGATGAAGGCGATGGGCAGCAGGACATAGAGGCTGGTGCGCGTCAGGTCGGCCCAGAAGTTGCCGACGCCCTCGCCGCGATTGGCGATGAAGGCGCGGGCGAGCGCGGCGGCGATGGTCGCGCCGGTGGCCGCCGAGACGAAGTTCTGCACCGTCAGGCCGACCATCTGGGTGAAGGTCGACAGCGTCGTTTCGCCGCCGTAGCTCTGCCAGTTGGTGTTGGTGACGAAGCTGACCGCGGTGTTGAAGGCCAGATGCGGGCTGACGCCGTCAAACCCCTGCGGGTTCATCGGCAGGACGCCTTGCAGACGCAGAATGGCGTACAGCAGGACAAAACCCGTCAGGTTGAAGGCCAGCAGGGCGCCGGCATAGCCCAGCCAGCCTTGGCTGCGCGTCGGGTCCACCCCGGCGGCGCGATAAAACAGGCCCTCGACCGGCTTGAGCACCGGGTCCAGCCAGGTGCGTTCGCCGTTCCAGACGCGCGACATATAGATCCCGATCGGCCAGCCGAGCATGACGGCGAGGCCGAGGGTCAGGGCGATTTCCGCCCAACCTTGAATGTTCATCTTGAGGCGGCTCCGCTCAGAACCGCTCGGGGCGCAGCAAGGCCGCGACCATATAGGCGGCGATGACGAGGGCGCCGGCGCCCCACAGGACGTTCAGCACCATCGTCACAACCTCTTCAACGCAACAGCGAGGGCGGCGAAGGCCAGGAAGGCCCCGCCGCCAATCGCCAGAAAGATCACATCGGCCATGCCGAAAGCCTCCAGCTCAGTGAGAGCCGGAAGAGACGCCCTGGAGGCCTAAGCGGGCCATGCGGAAAGCCCCGCGCCGCATAAAGCGCGCATAAAGATCAGGCCGCCTCGACGGTTCAGGGCCTTGTCCGTGAAACCCTGTCAGCCTGCCCCGTCGAGCCAGGCGTCGATCTCGGCCTGATTCAGGCCCTGACCGGGTTGCGCGGGGCCGTTTTCCAGAACGTCCTTCTCAGACTCGCCGCCCGAGAGAATCGCCTCCAGCTGCGTCAGACGCTGACCGATCAGGTCCTCCAGCGCGCAGACCTGCAACACGGTCAGCAAGCCCTCCTCCAGTCGCGACAGAGCCTCGGCGTCGCCGGCGCGGACCAGATGGACATCCCGCAACCCGGCCTCCGAAGCCGTCATCAGCGTCTGCGTCGCCTTCGCCATGTCGTGCCGAATGGCGGCGACGACGCCCGCGAACGCCTCGGCCCGGGACATCTCAAAACTCTCCCAGCACAGCCGTCAGCTTCTGCTTCAGCACCGCGTGGTTGAAGGGCTTGATGATGTAGCTGTTCACCCCCGCCTGACGCGCCGCAATGACGTTCTCGACCTTGGCTTCAGCCGTGACCAGAACGAAGGGCAGCGCCTTGGTCCTGGGATCGGCGCGCACCGCCTTGAGCAGTTCGAACCCCGTCATCGGCGCCATGTTCCAGTCCGACAGGACCAGACCGTATCCATTGGCGCCGATCATCGTCAGGGCGGTCGGCCCATCCGTCGCCTCGTCCACGTTCATGAAGCCGAGCTGGTTCAACAGCCCCCGCACGATCCGCACCATCGTCTTGTAGTCGTCAACGACCAGGATCTTCATCGATTTGTCGACAGCCATATTTCCCCCTCCTCACCTCCGCGAGCGGGGAAAGTAAAACGGCGATATCGTCAACAAATCCTGCACATAATGCTCAGGACAATTTCAACAATACATCGATTTATAGACCAAATATTGCACTTAGAGGGTAACGACATGCATTTTCATGGCCTGAAGCTAAACTTTTTGATTAAAAATCAAATATCACTAACTAGACATTTGTAAAATATGTCACGCCACTGCCGCTTTTATTCATGGCGATGCACTCGAATCTATCGATAACAACGCCATTCCACGCGTTCATGCGTTGGCGTCAGCCCTCCGTCGGAACTGCCGCCGCAGAGATCAGGGAGAGGCTGTGGACGAGGTTCTGGGCGACTTCATCGCGGAAACACGCGAGGGCCTCGAGGCCTTGGATAGCGAACTCGTGCGTTTCGAACGCAATCCGCACGATCCCGAGCCCTTGGCCAGCGTCTTCCGCCTGATGCACACCATCAAGGGCGCCTGCGGCTTCATCGGACTGGTGCGGCTGCAACGCATCGCCCATGCGGCGGAAGAGGTGCTGGGCGGATTTCGCGACGGCTCGCTGTCGGTCAGCACCGCCGCCGTCACCACCATTCTCGAAGCCGTGGACGTGATCCGCGGTCTGATCGACGCCCTTGACGCCACCGGCGAGGAGCCTTCGGGTCAGGACGCGGCCCTGATCGCCCGTCTGGAAGCGGCCTGTGTCGCCACGCCTTCTGCACCCGCCGCCAGCGCCAGCCCCCTGATCGAGCGTCTGGGCGGCGACGCCACGCTCGACGCCGCCGCCGAAGCCGCCACGCCGTCGCTGATGCGGCTGACCGCGCTCGAACCCCTGCTCGGCGACGCCGACCCCATCCTGTTGCAGGCCGCCCTGCTGCAAGGCCTGCTGGGCGCGGCGCGCGGCGGCGACGCCACGGCCCTGACCCGCGCGCTGAAGGACATCGCCGACATCCGTCTGGAAGACGGGATGCAGGACGCCCTGTTCGCCGCCATCGCCGTCGCGCTGGACGCCCTCGGCGCCATGCCCGAGGACGTGGCGGAACTGCGCGCGTGCGCCCTGAGCGTCGCAGAGACGCCCATGGCGGCAGCACCGCCGCCATGCGACGACGCCCCGCAACCTGCGGGCGCCGGCAAGTCCGCCGCCACCATCCGCATCAACGTCGAGGTGCTGGAACAGCTGATGCGCTCGGTCAGCGAACTGGTGCTGATCCGCAACCAGATGATCCAGACCCTGCGCCTGGAACCCGAAAGTCCCTTCAAGGCCCCGCTGCATCGCCTCAATCAGGTGACCAGTGAGATCCAGGAAAAGGTCATGGTGGCGCGGATGCAGCCGATCGGCGGCGCCTGGGCCAAGCTGCCGCGTCTGGTGCGCGACCTTGAACAGGAACTCGGCAAGCGCATCGAACTGCACATGTCCGGTCAGGAGACCGAGCTGGACCGGCAGGTGATGGAGCTGATCCGCGACCCGCTGACCCATATGATCCGCAACGCCGCCGATCACGGGCTGGAAACGACCGACCAGCGCCGCGCCGCCGGCAAATCTGAGGCTGGACGCATCACCCTGTCGGCGCGCCACGAGGGCGGCGCCATCGTCATCGAGGTATCAGACGACGGGCGCGGCCTGTCGGTCGCCCGCCTGCGCGCCAAGGCCGTCGCCCTGGATCTGCTGAGCGCCGCCGAAGCCGAGCAGATGAGCGACGCCGAGGCGATGCAGCTGATCTTCCGCGCCGGTTTCTCGACCGCATCCCAAGTCACCAGCGTCTCGGGTCGAGGCGTCGGCATGGACGTGGTCCGCTCCAACATCGAACAGATCGGTGGCGTGATCGAGCTGAGATCGACCGAGGGTCAGGGCGCCTGCTTCACCGTGCGCATCCCCCTGACCCTGACCATCGTCTCGGCCCTGATCGTCGAGGCGGGCGGCGAGCGCTTCGCCCTGCCCCAGTCGTCGATCATCGAACTGGTCAGCGCCAGCGGCGCCTCGGGCCGCAGCATCGAACAGATCGAGGACGCCCCCGTCCTGCGGCTGCGCGAGCGCCTTCTGCCGCTGGTGTCCTTGCAGCGCCTGCTCAAGCTGGAGGACGAGGCTCCGCCCCAGTCCCAGGGCAAGGCGGCCAACGAAACCTGCATCGTCGTCACCCATTTCGGGACCAGCACCTTCGGCGTCATCGTCGACCGGGTCTTCGATATCGAGGAGATCGTGGTCAAGCCGGTGGCGGGGGTGCTGCGCCACCTCAACCTCTATTCGGGCGCGACCATCCTCGGCGACGGGGCGGTCATCCTGATCCTGGACCCCAAGGGCGCCGCGCGCACCGCCGGCGTCGACCAGATTTCCAGCCACCTGGCCGGGCTGGCCAGCGACGCCGCCCGCAAGGCCGACGCCGCCCCGCCGCCGAAGGAGGAAGCCATGCTCCTGTTCCGCGCCGCCGACGCGACCCTGCGCGCTGCGCCTCTGACCACCGTCTCCCGTATCGAAGAGGTCGAGGCCGCACAGATCGAAAAGGTCGAAGGCCGCGCCGTCCTGCAATACCGAGGACGGCTGATGCCGATCCTGGGCGCCGACGGCCGTGCGCCAGACTGGAGCGGCCCAGGCCGCCGCCCCCTGCTGGTCTTCGCGCGCGGCGATCAGGCCCTGGGCATGCTGATCGGGGAGATCGTCGACATCGTCGAGACCGCCGCCCAGCCCGAGATCAACAGCGCGGGCGGCCTGACGCTCGGCAGCCTGATCGTCATGGACCAGGCCGCCGACCTGATCGACGTCGACGCCTACTGGCGCCGCGCCTTCGATACCGTCTCGGCGGCGGAGGCCGGACAACCCGCCGCGCTCATCGACGGCCCCATCCCTGGCCTGAAACGCCTGCTGATCATTGACCCCAGCGCCTTCACCCAGCTCTTGCTGGGGCCGCTGCTGGCGCGCGCCGGCTATGCCGTGACCGTGGCCCCTGACGCCGAAGGGGCCCTGGCCCACCACGACGCCAGCGAGGTCTTCGACCTGATCCTGGCCGATCTTCAGCCCAGCCGGGCGCGCGAGTTCGCCCGCATCCTGGCGGGGGCCGAACAATGGCACGCCACGCCTCTGCTCAGCCTGACCCTGCTGAACGGCGGCGGTCCGGCCCTAGACGCCACCCGCCTGCTGGACGCGGTTTCCAGCGCCCTGACGCCCGAAAGCGCGGCGGCATGAACGCCCTCAACCCTACAACAGAGGCCGGGCTGGTCTCGGTCCAGATCGGCGGTCAGACCTTCGGCGTGCCGGTGCTGGAGGTGCAGGACGTGATCGCCGAGACCGCGATCAACCGCGTGCCCCTGGCCCCGCCCGAGATCGCCGGGTCGCTGAACCTGCGCGGCCGCATCGTCACCGCCATCGACATGCGCCGCCGCCTAGGCCTGCCCCCGCAAGCCGAAGACCAAAGAGCCAGCGGCGTCTCGGTCATCGTCGAACAGGCCTCGGGCGAGCTCTACGCCCTGATGGTCGATGACGTCGGCGACGTGCTGTGGCTGCCGTCCTCGGCGTTCGAGCCGCCGCCGCCGACCCTGTCGCCCGCCTGGCGCGACCTGTGCGACGGCCTCTACCGGCTGGAAGACGACCTGATGTTGGTGCTGCGGACCCAGGCCGTCCTGACGCTGAACGACCCGTCCGTCGGCGAAGCCCTCGTCTGACCGATCCCTTTCAACTCGCCCCTCACGGAGACCGATCATGACCACCGGAGCAGCGGCGCGCAGCGCCCGCACCCTCGACCAGACCGCCAAGGCCTCGGCCGAATGGACGCCCGATTTCCAGCAACTGATGGACGACGCCCCGGTCAATGTCATGATCTGCGACCTGATCGACTTCCAGATCACCTACGCCAACAAGGCCACCCTGACGACGCTGCGCTCGATCGAGCACGTCCTGCCGATCCGGGCCGACGATCTGGTCGGCGCCTCGATTGACGTCTTCCACAAGGCTCCGGCGCATCAGCGCCGCATGCTGGCCGACCCGCGCAACCTGCCCCACAGCGCCACCATCGAGATCGGCGGCGAGTTCCTGGATCTGCTGGTCAGCCCCGTGCTGGACGTTCAGGGGCGCTATGTGGCCGCCATGACCACCTGGTCGTTGCAGACGGAACGGGTGAATGCCGAGCGCGACAACCAGCGCCTGCTGCAGATGCTGGACGATATGCCGCTGAACGTCATGCTGTGCGAACCGGAAGAGCTGCGCCTGACCTATGTGAACCGTCGCTCCATCGAGACCCTGCGCCCGCTTCAACACCTGCTGCCGATACCGGTCGATCAGATGCTCGGCCAGTCCATCGACATCTTCCACAAGCACCCCGAGCATCAACGCCGGATGCTGGCCGATCCGCGCAGCCTGCCGCACCGCGCCCTGATCCAGCTGGGCGACCAGAAGCTGGACCTCAACATCGCCGCCGTGAAGAACCCCGAGGGGCGGATGACCGGCATGATGCTGACCTGGGCGGTCGTCACCGAACAGGCCCGCTTTATCGACCGCGTCAACGACTTCAGCCAGGACGTGGCCGGGGCCGCCGCCGCCCTCAGCACCATGGCCCAGGGCATGGCCGCCAGCGCCGAGGAGACCAACAGCCAGTCTTCGGCCGTCGCCGTCGCATCCGACGAGGCCTCATCCAACGTCCAGACCGTGGCCGCCGCCGCCGAGGAGCTGTCCGCCTCGATCCAGGAAATCACCCGCCAGGTCGAGCAGTCCAGCAGCATCTCGCGCCACGCCGTCGAGGAAGCCCTGTCCACCGACGAGACCATGCGCGGTCTGGCGGATTCCGCCGAACGCGTCGGCGAGGTCGTCGGCCTGATCCAGGAGATCGCCGCCCAGACCAAGCTGCTGGCCCTGAACGCCACCATCGAATCCGCTCGCGCCGGCGAGGCCGGCAAGGGCTTCGCCGTCGTCGCCTCGGAGGTAAAGAACCTGGCCGACCAGACGGCGCGCGCGACCAAGCAGATCGCCGATCAGGTCAACTCGATCCAAAAGGCCAGCCACGCCGCCGTCAGCGCCATCGAGAGCATCCGCCGCACCATCGAACGCGCCAGCGAAGCCTCGTCGGCCATCGCCAGCGCGGTCGAGGAACAGGGCGCGGCGACGCAGGAGATCACCCGCAACGTCCAGGAAGCCGCCATGGGCACGCGCGAGGTCTCCAGCAACATCGTGGCTGTGACCGCCGCCGCCTCGGACAATGCTCAGGCGGCGACCGACATGCTGGCGGCCACCGCCGGCCTGACGGAAAAGGCGCGCGAACTCGACGCTCTGCGCGCCGAGATCGAATCCTTCATGCGCGGCTAGAACGACATACGCCCGCTTCGCTTCAGGCGGAGCGGGCCGCCTTCGCTGAGGCGCGCCGGAACAGGCCCGCCGCGCCGGGCGTCAGCTCGAAGGCGTCGGTCACGCCCAGCACCGTCTCGGCGCTGCCGAGAAACAGACCGCCGTCCTCGGCCAGGGTCCGCGCCATGCGCTGCAAGACGGCCCGTTTCTGATCCACGTCGAAATAGATCAGGACATTGCGGCAGAAGACCACGTCGAACGTCCCCGGCAGGCTGTCGCTCAGCAGGTTGTGCGGTCGAAAGCTGACCAGAGAGCGCAGCTCGGGACTGACCCGCCAGCCGTGGCCGTCGCGCACGAACCAGCGGTCGCGGCGCGCATCGGTCAGGCCCCGGCGCACCTCGAAGTCGCTGTAGAAGCCCTCCTCCGCCTTCTTCAGGATCGGCCGCGACATATCGGTGGCCACGATCTCCAGTCGCCAGCCCGCTAGCTGAGCGCCCATCTCCTTCAGCAGGATGGCGATGGAATAGGGCTCCTGACCGCTGGAACAGGCCGCACACCAGATCCGCAGCGTCTGCGTCGCCGCCCGCGCCTCGACCAGTTGCGGCAGAACTCGCCCGGCCAGCAGGTTGAACGGCGTGCCGTCGCGGAAAAAGAAGGACTCGTGCGTCGCCATCGCCTCGACGCAGCGCAGCAGCAGCGGCTCCATCGACGCCCCGCCGAGCCGCAGACGCTCCAGCAACTGCGGCACGCCCGCCAGACCTTCGGCCCGCGCCAACGCGCTCAACCGGCTCTCGACCAGATAGCCCTTGTGCGGCGTCAGGACGAGGCCGGAACGGTCCTTCACCAGGCGACAGAAGTGCTCGAAATCCGGTCCGGTCACGCGGCGGTCTCCATCACCCGCCTGAGCCAGGGCCCGATGTCGTCCAGCGGCAGAACCGCCTCGGCCAGCCCGGTCGCCGCCGCCGCCGCGGGCATGCCCCACACAGCGCTGGTGGCCTGATCCTGAGCAATGAACCGCCCCCCGGCGCGCGCCACCGCCTCGCAGCCCAGGGCGCCGTCGCCCCCCATGCCGGTCAGGATCGCCGCCAGGGCGCCGTCGCCATAGACCGCGGCCAATCCGCGCAGCATAGGGTCCACAGCAGGCCGACAGAAGTGCTCAGGCGCGCCCTGATCCAGCCGGATGACCGGCGAGGTCGGGCCATTCTCGACCGTCATATGCCAACCACCCGGCGCCACATAGATGCGCCCGGGCATGACCGGCTCGCCGTCCTGGCCCTCGGCGCAGGGCCGGCCCGCTGCGCGCTCGATCTGCTCGGCCAGCAGGGCGGTGAAGGTCGCGGGCATATGCTGAGTGACAAAGATCGGCTGCCAACCGTCCCCGCCCTGCAAGGCGCGAAACAGCTTCAGCAAGGCAGGCGGGCCCCCGGTCGAGGCGCCGATGCCCAGCGCCCGCACCACGGGCCGACGCATCGGCGCATAGCGAGGCATGGGCCGAGGGGCGGACTGGGCCGTCGCCGCGACGCCGACCCGGGCAGAGCGCCGTGACGCGGCCAGGGCCTTCACCCTGGCGATGAGGTCGCGACCGAACTCGGCGGCCGTGGCGATCCCGGCTTCAGGCTTGGTCACATAGTCGGCCGCGCCGATCTTCAAGGCCTCCAGGCTGATCTCGGCGTTGCGACGCGTCAGGGTCGAAACCATGATCACCTTGACCGTTGGGTAGTCGACGACGATCCGTTTCAACGCCTCCAGCCCGTCCATGACCGGCATTTCGATGTCCAGCAGCACCACGTCCACAGCATGCTGATGCAAGGCCTTCAGCGCCAACTCGCCGTTCGACACCGCCGCAGCTACTTCCAGTTGAGGATCGGCATCCAGCAGTCGGCGAATGACGCCGCGAACGACCGCGGAATCATCAACGATCATCACTTTGATCGCCTGTGAGGCGTTCACCATTGCCTTCTTCCCCTAACACCGTCACTGCAACGCGTTGAACTATCGATTCAGTGAAAACAGGCTTCGTCGAATATGATTTTACCGAATTAAGAGATGATCCAAAGCTACGATTAATTTCGTAACGGAATATGATTAACTCATGGGGAGTAAAGGCACAGGACAACTGACACTAAAGGTAGTAACAACACAAAAAATGCTAGTTTTCGTATCGGGCGAGCATTTAGTTACACCCAAGGTGCAATCCGACTGCTCAAAATAAAATGGCATTCAATATCCTGACGCTTACTGGCGAACAAATTCGTGCAGCCCGTGCGCTTTCACGGACCGAGCAAACCGAACTGGCCCGTCTCTCAGGCCTCAGCCTGGAGACGATCAAGAGATTGGAACGGATTCGCGGACCCGTTGACGCCAACGCCCGAACCCTGCGCGCGATTCAGGATGCGTTCGAAACCATCGGGGTCCAATTCAACGGCGACGACACGGGCAAGGTAGGCGTGCTCCAGCACCCGCCAGCCTCTGTCGCTGCCCGCCTGCCGCAGCAGAAGCTTGACGCGCCGCCGCCGTCCGGCACGCATCGCCTGATCTATCACAGCCGTATCGCCCGACGGGCCGACGAGAGCTTGCGCCCTACCCTCGCCTACATCCACGCGGAGGCGCAGACCCTGCACGCCAGCCTCGCCATCAGCGGCATCATCCTGGCCCGCGAAGGTCATCTGCTTCAGGCCCTGGAGGGCGACAGAGACGTCGTGCACCAGGCCTACCGCGCCATCGCGAGCTACCCCCAGCACCAGGAGCTTCAATTGGTCGAAGACCGGCCCGCGCTGCGGCGGCAGTTCTCCGAATTCAGCTTCTGCTGCGGACTGTTCGCCGACGACCTCAAGCGCCTGCCTGACGCGACCGCCTTGCAGAACGGCTTCGATCCGTCAGGCCTGACGCCCAACGCCGCGTCTGGTCTGCTCGGCGTGGCGCGTGAACTGCAACAGATCGCGCCCCGCAATTCCCGCGGCAACCCTGGCGCTTGCACCCTCGCCTCATCCTGCCTCGACTCTACCT
The DNA here is from genome assembly GCF_013386595.1 of Brevundimonas sp. P7753. Lineage (NCBI taxonomy): Bacteria > Pseudomonadati > Pseudomonadota > Alphaproteobacteria > Caulobacterales > Caulobacteraceae > Brevundimonas > Brevundimonas sp. P7753. Next base: position 20,657 of record NZ_JACARP010000061.1, read on the forward strand.
GTGGTCGCGCCCGAACGGCGCCCAGCCATCAGAATGCGCCTCAGGCGCACTGAAACGCCGCGGACGGCGCAAACGCGTCACCTCGCAGGTAATTCCATGTTTTAACTGAACTAAATTTCGAAAACCACAGAGAACGGCGATCTCAAATCCGCCATTCTCCCCTATGTTGAAAGACACACCCTTCGCACAGCGACCTGTCAGGAAGGCCCACCCATGAAGACCTCCACGGGCGGAGGACAGCCTGCCCCCCATGACGCCCGTTCGCGCTGGCGTCATGCCCGGGACGCCCTCAAGAAGACGCTGGCGGTCCAGGCGGGCTTGCCGGAAATGCTGGAGGACATCCTCAGCAGCATTCTGAACATCGCGTCCGAAGGGATCATTGTCGCCGACCAGGACATGCGGATCCTGCTGTTCAGCAAGGGCGCCGAGGTCATCTTCGGCTATACCGCGCCCGAGGTCCTGGGCCAGCCGATCGACCTGCTCATTCCGCATGATCGGCGCGAGGCACACAAACAGCGCGTTCACGCCTTCACCGCGGGCGCCATTCTCAGCCGCCGAATGAGCAATCGCCAGGACGTCACCGGCCTGACCAAGGACGGTCGATTGGCCCCGATCGAGGTGGGTCTGTCCAAGACCACGACGCGCAACGGCATGATCTACACCGCCATCATCCGCGACATTTCGGAAAGCCTCCAGGCCGAGGCCGAATTGAATCAGGCGGTCAGCGAGGCCAACGCCGCCAATGCCGCCAAGTCTGCTTTCCTGGCCGCCATGAGCCATGAGGTGCGTACCCCGCTGAACGGCGTCCTCGGCATGGCCCAGGCCATGGCCCGCGACGCCCTGCCCCCTAAACAGGCCGAGCGACTGGAGGTCATCCGCCAGTCCGGCGAAAGCCTGCTGGGCATCCTCAACGACATGCTCGATCTGTCCAAGATCGAAGCCGGCAAGCTGCAAATGGAAACGCTGGAGTTCGATCTCGGCGACCTGATCTCCGGGGCGCACAACACCTTTTCCGCGCTGGCCGCCCAGAAGGGCCTGCAGTTCGACCTGTACGTCTCCAACCGCGCCGAAGGGGCCTACCTGGGCGACCCCCTGCGTCTGCGCCAGGTGCTCAACAACCTGATCTCCAACGCGGTCAAGTTCACCGAAAAGGGCCTGGTCGAGGTCGATGTCGATCGCCAGGAGGGTCGGCTGGTCATCGCCGTGCGGGACACAGGGATGGGCATCTCTCCCGAGGCCCTGACACGCCTGTTCGACAAGTTCGAACAGGGCGATCTGTCGACGACGCGGCGCTTCGGCGGCACGGGCCTGGGGCTGGCGATCTGCCGGGATCTGGTCCGGTTGATGGGCGGCGAGATTTCCGCCGCCAGCGTCGTCAATCAGGGCGCGACCTTCACGGTGCGCCTGCCGCTGGAACACATCGGCCAAGTCCCAGCCCTGCCCGATGTGCTCGGGCCTCACCCAGCGGCCGACGATCGCCAGCAGGTGCGCCTGCTGGTCGCCGAGGACAACCGCGCCAATCAACTGGTTATCGACACCCTGCTGCGGCAGGTCGGCATCACGCCGGTCATCGTCCCGAACGGCCGGGCCGCCGTCGCGGCCTGGGAGGAAAAACCCTGGGACCTGATCCTCATGGACGTGCAGATGCCGGAAATGGACGGCCCGACGGCGACCTCCATCATCCGCCGCCGCGAGCTGGACAGCGGCCAAACCCGAACGCCGATACTGGCCCTCACCGCCAACGCCATGGACCATCAGTTGCTGGAGTATCGGCAGGCGGGCATGGACGGTCTGGTCGCCAAGCCCATCGAGATCGACAAGCTGTTCTCGGCCATCTCCGGCGCCATCGGTCCACGTCAGCCGGCGTAACGACGTCGGCGCTCCAGCCTGAACGGCCATGGACATCTCCGGGCGTGTCGGCATCGTGGAGGAATCAGCGCTGCCGCAACGTCATGTGATGAGCGCCCCCGCTGCTGCTTTTGACAGGAACGCCATGATCAGACCGTCCCCTTCCGCCGACCGGCGGAGCCCAGTATCGCGTCGACGCCCCATCAGAACCCTGGCCTGGACGGTCGGATTCGCGGCCTTCGCTCTCAACGACGCCAGCGCCCTGGCCTATGAGGCCGCCCTGACTGAAGCGCCCGCCGCCGTCGCGGCGCCCGCCACGGCTTCAGGCATCACCTCGCCGCAGGAAGCCTTCGGCCACGCGGTCGGCGCCGACTACCACCTGGTCAACTACACCCAGTGGGAAGCCTATCTGAAGACCCTGGCCAGCCAGTCGGACCGGATGAAGCTGGTCGAGATCGGCAAGTCGTCCGAGGGCCGCACCCAGTATATCGCCATCGTCTCGACGCCGCAGAACCTGGCCAACCTGGACCGCTATCAGGAGATTGCGCGTCGTCTGGCCAAGGCCGAGGGTGTCAACGAAGAACAGGCCCGCGCCATGTCCGCCGAGGGCAAGGCCGTGGTCTGGATCGACGGCGGTCTGCACTCGACCGAGACCGTCCCGCCCCAGGCCCTGATCGCAGCCGTGCATGAATGGCTGACGGCGGAAGACCCCGAGGCTCTGCGCGTCCTGAACGACACCATCATCCTGTTCGCGCCGCTGAACCCCGACGGAATGGAGCTGGTCTCCAACTGGTACATGCGCAACGCGGACCCGCTGAAGCGCGAGTTCGCCTCGATCCCGGTGCTTTATCAAAAGTACGTCGGCCACGATAACAACCGCGACTACTACCTGTCGGCCATGGCCGAGACGACCAACGTCAACCGCCAGTTCTTCCGCGAGTGGTTCCCGCAGATCATCTACAACCACCACCAGACGGCGCCCGCCGGGACGGTGGTCTTCATGCCGCCCTTCCGCGACCCCTTCAACTACAACTACGACCCTCTGGTCATGGGCACCCTGTCGGAAGTCGGCGCGGCCATGCACAGCCGCCTGATCGAAGAGGGCAAGCCCGGTTCGACCATGCGCAGCGGCGCCAGCTACTCGACCTGGAACAACGGGATGGAGCGCTCCATCACCTACTTCCACAATGCGGTCGGCCTGCTGACCGAGATCACCGGCCACCCGACGCCGAGCCAGATCAGCCTGATCCCGCAGAACCAGCTGGCCCGCAACGACCTGCCCATGCCGGTCGCGCCCCAGACCTGGCACTTCGCCCAGTCGATCGAATATTCGCAGTCGATCAACCGCGCCGTGCTGAACTACGCCTCGCGCAACAAGGACCGGCTGCTGTTCAACATCTGGCGCATGGGCCAGAACGCCATCGACAAGGGCAATACCGACACCTGGCGCATCACGCCGACCGGCGTCGAGGCTCTGGTCGAAGCGGCTCAAGGTCAAACCGCTGTCGCCGGTCGTCGCGGCGTCGATCCGGCCCTCTATGAGCAGGTGCTGCGCGATCCGGCGCGGCGCGATCCGCGCGGCTATGTCATCCCGGCGGATCAGGCCGACCTGCCCAACGCCGTCGCCTTCCTCAACAGCCTGATCAAGACGGGCGTGGACGTGGACCGCGCCACGCGCGCCTTCACCATCGGCGACAAGACCTATCCCGCCGGCTCCTATGTGGTGAAGACGGCCCAGGCCTATCGTCCGCACGTGCTGGACATGTTCGAGCCGCAGGACCACCCGCACGATCTGCAATATCCGGGCGGCCCGCCCGCCC